>JAUNTR010000102.1:0-4353 GCA_030538575.1 Cruoricaptor ignavus
TGGTTTTGGAAAGTTTCCAAGCGGGACTGAGTTGGTACACTATTCTCAGCAGAAGGAAGAATTTTGAGAAAGCTTTTGATGGATATGATTATAAAAAAATAGCCAATTATAATGAAACAAAAGTAGAGGAATTAATGCAAGATTCGGGAATTATCCGAAATCGTTTGAAGATTTTAGGTACGATAAATAATGCTAAAAAATTCCAAGAAGTGCAGAAAGAATTTGGGAGTTTTTCTAAATATATCTGGGGATTTGTAGGAGGACAACCGATTGTAAACACGCCAAAAATCTTAACTGATGTTCCTGCAACAACGCCAATTTCCGATGCTTTGTCCAAAGATTTGAAAAAACGAGGTTTCAAATTCTTAGGTTCTACGGTTATCTATGCTCATATGCAAGCAACGGGAATGGTTTGCGATCATTTGGTAGATTGCCATTGTAAGTATTAATGTAACAATTTGGAAATGTAACAATGTAGCAGTGTAACAATTTACCAATATAGCGATGTGAAACTATAATAATTTAACAATAATGATTAGTGTTTTTTTATCACTTATATAAAGGATACATTAATTATATTGTTACACTACTAAATTGGTAAACTGTTACACTGCTACATTGTTACATTAAATTAATTCATATTATATAATCCTTTCCAAAACCCATTCTATCATATTTTTTTCAGAGGTTTTGTGGTCTGCGGAAAATTCGCCACGTCTTCTGTTTGCGATAACGCAGTTTACAGTTAATGCTTTGTGTCCTAATAGTTTAGCCAATCCATAAATGGCAGAAGTTTCCATTTCAAAATTAGAAACTCCCAAATCGTTCAAAGTTTCCAAGAATTTATCATCCAAAGATTTTAGACGCAATTGTCTGCCCTGCGGTGCGTAAAATCCTGGGAAAGTGGCTGTGTTGCCATGGTATTTGGCATCTTTGTAATAGTCTGCAATATCCTTAGCCCAATCCGAAAAATAGAGCATCGATTTGATATTTTGATAAGGAAATTTCTCTAAAAAGTTTTTGGAAAATTCGTTTTCAAAATTGTAATCAGAATAGAAATGTAACAAACCATCTAACCCGACTACATTTTGTGTAACCAGCATATTATCCACTTCTATATCGGGATTTACAGAACCACAAGTTCCCAATCGGAAGAGTTTCAGAGCCTTGTGTTCCGTTTTGAACTCCTTGTTTTTTAGGTCGATATTTACAAGAGCATCCAGCTCGTTCATTACAATATCTATATTTTCTGTACCAATTCCTGTGGACATTACCGTAATTCTTTCGCCTCGCAATGTTCCCGTATGCGTGTAGAATTCTCTTTTATTTTTTTGGATTTCTACTTTATCAAAATATTTAGAAACCTTCGGAACTCTATCAGGATCGCCAACAAGGATTATTTTTTCAGCAATATCTTCTGGTAGCAAATTCAAGTGGTAAACGCTTCCATCTCCATTGAGGACCAATTCGGAAGCTGCAAGTTTATTTAGCATAAATTAAATTATTTAGTTGTTTTTAAAAATTAAGACATTAAGACATTAAAAAATTAAGACATTAAGGAATTAAAGCATCTTAAAATAATACATTATTCAGTGCAAAATTATCCTCCGACACGTTTGGTTTTGTAGCCCAAATCTTTTAGGATTTGCATTATTTTATCTCGGTTATCCCCTTGTATAATAATCGTGCCATCCTTCTCCGAACCGCCGATGCCCAAAGTTGTTTTTATTTTTTTAGATATATTTTTCAGCTCTTCATCGCTTCCTTCAAAACCTTCTATCAAAGTTACAGGTTTACCATTTCTACCTTTTTTTTCGTACTTACAAACCAAAGGTTCTTTTTGTACAAAGGGTTCTTCGGGCATTTGGAAATCCTGCTCTTCGTGGTCGGGAAACAAATTTTTTAGTTGATCTCTTAAATCCATTTTCCAAAAATAAAAAATAAAACTTAATAATGAGTTATTTCAGTTTTTAAAAGATGATAAAAGCAACAAAAATCAGTAAATTTGCATCAATTAAAATAAAAATACGATGTCTAAAAAAGCTTTATTAGCCATCCTCGATGGATGGGGATTGGGAACAGAACCCAAAGTTTCAGCAATTGACCAAGCCAATACTCCGTTTATAGATAGTTGCTACCAAAAATTTCCACATACAACATTGGAAGCCAGTGGTTTGGCAGTTGGCTTGCCTGCGGGGCAAATGGGCAACTCCGAAGTTGGACATATGAATTTGGGAGCGGGTAGAGTGGTTTATCAAAACTTGGTAAAACTAAATATGGCAGTCGAAAATGGCACACTTGGTAAAGAAAAAACGATTACCGATGCTTTGGAATATGCGAAACAAAATCATAAAAACATTCATTTCATAGGTTTGGCATCTAATGGTGGAGTACATTCTCACATCAATCACTTGAAAGGTTTGCTTACCGCAGCAAGTGAATATGGAGTGGCTAACCAAGTTTTTGTACACGCTTTTACCGATGGTAGAGATTGCGATCCGCATTCTGGGAAAGGTTTTGTTGCAGAGCTGTTGGCTCATACAGAAAAAGTTGGTGGACAGTTGGCAACCGTAGTTGGCAGATATTATGCAATGGATAGAGATAAAAGATGGGAGCGTGTAAAATTGGCTTACGATGTTATGGTAAATAGCATTGGCGAAGCGACAAATGATGTCTTATCTGCAATACAAAAATCTTATGACGAGGGCATTTCCGATGAGTTTTTAAAACCAATTGTTTGTCTAAACCAAGACCAAAAACCTGTTGCGAAAATAGAAGAGGGAGATGTGGTTTTCTGTTTCAATTTCCGTACAGATAGAGGTCGGGAAATTACCGAAGTCCTTTCTCAGCAAGATTTTCCAGAGTTTGGAATGCATAAATTACCACTTTATTATGTAACCTTAACCAATTACGATAAAGATTTTAAGGACGTAAAAGTTGTTTTTGATGAAGAAGTGCTTATCGAAACAATGGGCGAAGTTTTAGAGAAAAACGGCAAATCTCAAATTCGTGTTGCGGAAACCGAAAAATATCCGCACGTTACATTTTTCTTTTCAGGAGGAAGGGAAGCAGAGTTTTCATATGAAAAAAGAATCCTTTGTCCAAGTCCGAAAGATGTGCCAACCTACGATTTGAAACCCGAAATGTCGGCTTACGATATTACCAAAAATATTTTACCTGAAATAGAAAACGAGACAGCAGATTTTATTTGCCTTAATTTTGCAAATACCGATATGGTGGGACATACGGGCGTTTTTTCTGCTGCGGTAAAAGCTGCCGAAACGGTGGATGAATGTATTCGCCAAGTTGCTACAACAGCTTACGAACACGGTTATGCGGTGTTTATATTGGCAGATCACGGGAATTCCGATTATATGGTAAATCCCGATGGTTCGCCGAATACGCAGCATTCTACTAATTTAGTGCCACTTATCGTGATGGATAAAGATAAAACTTGGAATTTGAAACCTGGGAAACTGGGCGATGTTGCACCATCTATCCTTACTGTAATGGGCGTAAATGTTCCCGAAATAATGACTGGAGATATTTTGGTAAGTTAAAATTTTACTTAAATTAAACCTTCAAGATTTCCAAAATCTTGAAGGTTTTTTATTTCTAATTTTTTATTCCTGCTACAAAATTTTTAGCTTTATCTTCCCAATTCTCATTTTCTGTAAGGATTTTCACAAAAGCCGAACCGATAATTCCGCCTTGTACTTTTTCCGTTACTTCTTCAAAATCCGATTTGTTTTTAATTCCAAATCCAACAAAAACAGGATTTTTTAGATTGAGTGAAGCTAAGCGATTTAGGTAATCTTCATTTTTCAAAACCGCATTTTCATTTCCCGTTGTGGAGGACGAACTTACCGCATATAAAAATCCTGAACTTAGAGAATCCAAATATTTTATCCGTTCATCGGAAGTTTCAGGTGTAACTAAAAATGTGAAATTCAATTGATATTTTGCTAAAATTTTACCGTATTTGCTCTCAAATTCATAAGTTGGTAAATCAGGAATAATAAGTCCTGAAACGCCTGATAAAGAACATTCTTTGCAAAAATTCTCAAAACCGAAACTTAAAACAGGATTAATGTAGCCCATTAAAATCACAGGAATATTAATTTTATCTTTTACCGATTTTAGTTGCTCGAAAAGTTTTTGCATCGTCATCCCGTTATTTAGGGCGATTTCGTGTGCTTTTTGTATTGCTGCTCCATCTGCTACGGGATCGGAATAAGGCATCCCGATTTCCATCATATCAGCCCCAGAATTCTGTATCAGTTGCATTATTTTCGGTGTGTCTTCCAAATTTGGAATTCCTGCTGTGAAATATATATTGAGTTGTTTCATTTT
>JAUNTR010000102.1:4453-7061 GCA_030538575.1 Cruoricaptor ignavus
CGACCGCTTAGGCAAATGACGACAACGTCTTCTTTTTGGAATTTCTTTTTGTCCAAAACCGCCAATGCATGTGCCGATTCCAAAGCTGGAATAATGCCTTCTAATTTCGTCAGTTCAAAAGCGGATTTCAAGGCTTCATCATCATCAATACTGAAAAATTCTGCCCGATTTTGTTGAAAAAGATTAGCGTGAAAAGGCCCAATTCCTGGATAATCCAATCCTGCGGAAATGGAATGCGGTTCTATCACTTGTCCGTCTTCGGTTTGCATCACGAGGCTTTTGCTACCGTGCAAAACCCCGATTGTTCCAAGGAAAGTCGTAGCTGCTGATTTCCCTGAGTTGATGCCTAAACCACCAGCTTCTGCAGCGATTATTTTTACTTTTTCTTCGTTTACAAAATGATAAAATGTTCCTGCGGCATTGCTTCCTCCACCTACGCAAGCTATCACATAATCAGGAAGTTCTGTTCCGATTTGTTCTTTCAATTGCCATTTTATTTCTTCTGAAATTACACTTTGGAATCTTGCAACCAAATCGGGAAATGGGTGAGGTCCCACAACGCTTCCTATAATATAATGTGTGGTTGTTGGATGGTTTATCCAATCTCTAAGAGCTTCATTTACAGCATCTTTTAGGGTTTTAGAACCTGATGTTGCAGGGATAACGGTTGCTCCTAACATTTTCATTCTGGCCACATTTGGGGCTTGTCGGGCAATGTCTATTTCGCCCATATAAACGATGCATTGTAATCCCAATAAAGCACAAGCGGTTGCCGTTGCTACACCGTGTTGTCCTGCTCCTGTTTCTGCGATAATTCGGTTTTTGCCGAGTTTTTTAGCGAGTAAAACTTGCCCCAAAGCATTATTGATTTTGTGGGCTCCCGTGTGGTTCAAATCCTCCCGTTTCAGATAGATATTGGTCTGGTATTTTTCCGATAAATTTTTAGAGAAATAGAGTGGTGTTGCTCGTCCTACATAATGTTTCAGCAAGTTTCTAAACTCATTTTGAAAGTCTTCGGATTCTATAATTTCGATATATTTTTCTTGTAATTCGGCAACATTTGGGTAAAGCATTTCGGGAATAAAAGCTCCACCAAACTCACCGTAATATCCATAATTATCAGGATTTTTATAATTCATAATTTTTTATATTTTCTGTAACAAATTGTTTTATTTTTTGTAAATCTTTCATACCAGGTTTTATCTCGAATTTGGAATTGATGTCCAAGGCAAATGGTTTTAGACTAAGGATTTTTATATCATTATAATTTTCTGTTGAAACTCCACCGCTTAATAAGTATGGTTTTTCTAAATTTAATTGATTGATGATTTTCCAATCGAATGATTTTCCTGTTCCACCAAATGCTTTGCTATCAGTGTCAAATAACAGATAATCAATATTTTCTGTTTCTATTTTTGGTGCGAAATCAGAGATTCTGTAAACTTGTATAATTTTAGTTCCGGGATTTATTTTTTCTCTCAGTTCCTCAATATATTTTGAATTTTCATCACCGTGAAGTTGAATGAAATTAAGTCCTGCTTCCTCTGAAATTTTCACCACATCGTCTATATTTTCATTAACGAAAACGCCCACTTTTCCACGATGAGAAATATTGTTGATTTCCTTTAATGATAAATGATTTAGAACAAATCTTGGAGATTTTTCATAAAAAATAAATCCTAAGAAATCTACTCCTAAATCGGTAAGAATTTCAATTTGAGATAAATCTGTTAAACCGCAAACTTTTAATTTCATTATTTTTAATAATTGATGATTTTTACTAAAAATTTAATATTTTTTATAAAGGTTAAATATTGCATTGAGAAACGAAACTTTCAAATGCATTTCCTGGATTTTCATTTTTCATAAAAAATTCGCCCATCAAAAATCCGTCAAATCCTTTTTGTTTTAAAAATTTAAAATCTTCTAAACTGTAAATTCCACTTTCTGCAACGGATAATGTTTCTTTTGGTAACAAATTTTTCAGATTAACGGAATGTTGTAAGTCTACTTTGAAATCCTTTAAATTCCGATTATTAATTCCCACCAAATCTATCTCTTTATGAAAATGGGCAAGCTCATTTTCGGTATGGATTTCCAGTAAAACTTCCAAACCAAGTTCGTGAGATAACTGCGTAAGCTCATGAACCTGAGCGGGTGAAAGACAAGCTGCAATAAGCAAAACAACATCTGCTCCCAAAGCTTTGGCTTCGTGAAACTGATATTCATCTACCATAAAATCTTTTCGCAAAATAGGGATTTTTACAGATTGGCGAACGGATAAAATATCCTGAAAATCGCCACCAAAAAAGAGCTTGTCTGTTAAGATAGAAACGCCCGATGCTCCGAATTTTTCATATTGAGAAACCACTTCCAAAGGTGTTACTTTATCATTAATAATTCCTTTAGATGGCGATTGTCTTTTGAATTCTGCAATAATTCCTGTTTTATTTTTAATACTTTCTTTTAAGGAAAAAGTGTTTTTTTGGTAATATTCAGATTGTTGCAATTCAGTTATCGAAATTTTATTTTTGGCTATTGCAATTTCCTGTTTTTTATTTTCAATTATTTTATCTAAAATCGTCATTTATTTAGTTTTTTAATAATT
>JAUNTR010000103.1 GCA_030538575.1 Cruoricaptor ignavus
GCTCTTGATACTTGACTCTTGACTCTTTATTAAAAAAACAAAAAAAATGCACGAACAATTTAACCTAATTATAGAAACATTGGGAACGGTAGCTTTTGCGATGTCAGGGGCATTTGCTGCGATGCAGAAACGTTTCGACCCTTTTGGGGTTTTAATTATTGCTTTCATCACTTCGGTTGGCGGAGGTACAGTTCGGGATTTGTTGTTGGACGTTCCCGTTTTTTGGATGCGAGATATATTTATCTGTATCGTGATTTTTGTTGCCACTATTTTTGCTATTTTGGTAAAATCTTTTGAAAGAAATTTCAAAGTTACACTCTTTATTTTCGATAGTTTTGGGCTTGGGCTTTTCACGATTATTGGTGTACAGAAAGGTCTTAGTGCAGATTTACATCCCATTATTTGCATTACATTAGGAACGATTACGGGTTGTTTTGGTGGGATTATCCGAGATATTTTACTTAACCGAATTCCGCTTATTTTCCGAAAAGAAATCTATGCTACTGCTTGTATTTTGGGCGGAAGTGCTTTTTTATTATTAAGTTATTACACCAAGTTTTCTTATACTTTTGTACAGATTTTCACTATTCTACTGATTGTAGGAATAAGAACACTCGCAGTGAAATACCATTGGCAAATGCCGAAATTTTATATTAAAGAAGAAAGCGAATAATCAATGTTAAAAGTAAAAAACCGCCATTAAATTAAAAAAAATAATGGCGGTTTTTATTTTTAGGAATCCAAAATTAGAGTTTAGAAATATTTTCCTCTTTTTCTCATATTTGGGTTGTGCATATGTTTTTGCATAGATGGCATTTTCAGTTGGTCTTTCATCATTTTTATTTGGTCGGTCATCATTCCCGATGTGTCGAGTTTTTTGGCTTCTTCCAACAGTTTTTGTCCTTCTTGTTTTCTACCTTTAGATATGGCTATTGCGGCTAAATTCAGGTTTGCCATTGCACGGTCGTGTTTCATATTAAGACCATATTCCAAAGCTTTTTTCATTAGCGGCTCTACTTTTGCAGGGTTTTGGTCTTGTGCCAAAGCAAGCCCTTGCAAATAATGAAAATAGCCATATTGCGATTTGTGCAATTGGGATTTGTAATTGGTAATATTAGTTAAAAACCGAGAGGCTTTAACCATATTTTGTTTTCTTATCTGCCAGAATGCCAATAAGATAAACTCATTTTTAAAAAATAAAAAAATAGGAAAAGCTGAGAGAAGAAACACCACGATTCCCCAACCTATGCTTCTTGTAAAAAACATCATATAAATTCCTAATCCTATAAGCAACGCTGCAACGGCTAATTTTACGTATTTATTCATTGTTAAAAAATATTGGTTTGCAAAGATACACAATTGAAATAAAAGCCAAAACTACTATTTTGTTTCTTTTCGTTCATAAGTTTGGAAACACATATCGTATTGGTTTTTGTCATCTTTTTCTTGGCAATCTTCATTAGTTTTAATCCAAATTTTTTCATCTATTTTTGGGAAAAAAGTATCAGCTTGCAAATTGGCATTTACTTTTGTAACTTCCAGTTTATCTGCCAGTTCCATAGTTTGCTCATAGATAGTTCCTCCACCGATTACAAAAATATTTTCATTTATTTTTTTTGCAAATTTCAAGGCTTCTTTCAAACTTCCGACGATTAAAACCCCTTCTTCAAACCAGTCTTTTTTTCGGCTAACTACAATATTAGTACGATTAGGCAACGGTTTTCCTATACTTTCATAAGTTTTTCTTCCCATAATAATTGGGTGTCCCGAAGTCAGTTCTTTAAAATGTTTTAAATCCTTTGGTAAATGCCAGAGCAACTGATTATCATTTCCTATCTCGTTTGCCAATCCCATTGCAACTATTATTGTCGTCATTTTTTATTTTTTTTAATCTATCCCACAAAATTAGCACATTATTTGTATATTTGGATACGATAAAAATTTTAATTAAAAAATAAATTATGAAAAATAAAGGCTGTCTAAGTGCTGGCATATTCGGTATCGCTTTACTGGTTATTGGTTTTATCTTCTATTCTTTCGGGAAAAACATGTACAATAGTTTTGTAACGGGAGAGCAAAGCGTAAATTCCAAATGGTCTAATGTGGAAACCGTTTACCAAAAACGTGCAAACCTTATCCCAAACTTGGAACGTACGGTAAAATCTTATGCTCAGTTCGAGAAAGAAACCTTAACTGGTGTGATAGAAGCTCGCTCCAAAGCCACTTCTGTAAACATAGACCCTACAAATATGACGGAGGCTGATATGGCAAAATTCCAAGCAGCACAAGGAGAATTAAGTGGTGCTTTGAGCCGACTGATGGCTGTCGTAGAACAATATCCTAACCTAAAAGCCGACCAACAATACATTAATTTCCAAAGGGAATATGTTGCGATAGAAAACAGCATTCGTGCGGAAACGGTAAACTATAACACGGCTGTGGAACAATACAATAATTTGGTAAAAACGTTTCCTAATAATATTTTCGCTGGATTCTTCAACAAGTCTGAAAAACCTTACTTCAAAGCTGCAGCAGGTGCGGAACAAGCTCCGGAAGTGTTTACTAATTAGTCTTTAAGAATTAAGATGTAAGAGCCAGGAATCAAGATACAAGATACAAGAATCGAGAACCGAGATACAGGATACAAGAATAGTAATTTGCCTTAATTAAAACTATATGAACAGATTTCTCACAGATACAGAAATGGCGGATTTGGTAACTGCAATACAAATTGCGGAAACCAAATCCAGTGGAGAGATACGCGTTCATATCGATTCCAATACACAATATGATAATGCAAAAGTAGCTTTCGAGGTTTTTAATGCTTTGTGTAAAGATAAAACTGCAGAAAAAAATGCGGTTCTTTTCCATATTAATTTTGAGCAAAGATACCTTACCATTATCGGAGATGAAGGCATACACAAGCACGTTTGCCAAAGTTTTTGGAATCGTCTTCACGATGAAATTACTTCCGAGTTTTCCTTAGGCAATTACCATTCTGCACTGAAAAACGCCATTTTGGAAACTGGCAGAGAACTAAAAAAATATTTCCCCATCGTTGGCGAAAATCATAACGAATTACCGAATGAGATTACTTTCTCTTAAATACTTTTTCGCATTCTTGCTCATTAGCTGTTACGCCTTGGTAATGGCACAATATACCGTTCCCGAAAAACCCAAAATCCTTTATCCAGTTTATGATGAGGTTGGGTTATTAAGCAATGCGGAGAAAGAAAGTCTTAACCAAAAACTCATTCGCTTTGCAGATTCTACCTCCACACAAATACAAGTAGTTATTATCCCAACAACCAAAGGCGAAGATGTAAATTTCGTGGCTTGGCAATTTGGCGAAAAATGGGGATTGAGAAATAAAGAAGTGAATAACGGCATCGTTTTCCTTATTGCAAGCGAAGACCGAACAATGTCTATACAACAAGGCAGAGATGTGGAGCAATACCTCACAGCATCTGTTGCCGGGCAGATTATAGATTATATTGTCATCCCAAATTTCAAACAAGGACTTTGGTACGAAGGCATTCATCGTGGGACAACTGCCATTATGGATACGGTACAAGGGAAATTCAAGCCGATAAAAAAGGAAGAAGATAATTTTGATGCTGCACTTACTTTCATTATCATCCTAATCATTGCTATGATTATCTTGGCAATGCTGAGCAAAAACCACAGAAATGATGACGATGATGATGTTATCATCACAAAACGAGGTCGCAAAACCTATCCTGGCGGATTTTTCCCATTTCCACCAATGGGCGGAGGAAGTTTTGGAAGTGGTGGAAGTTTCGGAGGAGGCTTTGGCGGTTTCGGTGGCGGAGGAAGTGGCGGTTTTGGTGGCGGAGGAGCTTCGGGAAGTTGGTAATTAAAACCTCGCACTTTTTATAATAACATTTTCGATACTAATAAAAAATCACGCTTTGGTTTAGCGTGATTTTTTGTTATTTATTTTCTTTGTATCTTTTATCCGGTGTCCCATCTTTTTTCAATCGTTGGTTTTCTTTGTATCTTCTATCAGGTGTACCATCTTTTTTTAGTTTAGCACCAGATGTTGCAGATTTTTTTGCTTTCGTTGCTTTTGTCTTTTTTGTTGAAGTTTTTGTAGCAGACTCAGAAGCGGTTTTTACTTTTTTATCACTTTCTTTTTGTGCTGTACTTTTAGCTTCTGCTTTTTCCGTTTTTGGTGTAGTAGTAGGATTTACCTGTTGTGCTGTTGCAAACCCAAGACCTAAAACTAAGGACATTGCTGTAATTAATTTTCTCATTCTTTGTTATTTTTTAATTGATTTCACTTTTATACAGAAAACGTATATCAAAATATATGCAGAAAATATTGCTACCGAATATTTTAACTCAATTTTATGATTTTATCGAGTATTTTAATCAAAAAAGATAAAACAAAAAAACACCTAATACTACAGGAATATTGTAAGTATTAAGTGTTTCTAAAAATTACTAACTTAAAAATCTGCAGAGAGGAAGGGATTCGAACCCTCGATACGGTTACCCGTATACTAACTTTCCAGGCTAGCCTCTTCAACCACTCGAGCACCTCTCTATTTTTAGGTTTGCAAATATATAACTTTTTTATGAAACTTCAAATAAAATTAAGGCAAAGAAATTTCGCCACAAATATTTTTCTCGAAATTTTCGGCAAAACCACCTTTATATTTTGGGTTGTTCATAAGATGCATTGCTTTGGTAATCGCACTTTCAGCTGTTATATCTCTACCGCTAATCGCACCAACTTTTGTGAAAATATTGCTATTTTCATATTTACCAAAACTTATTCCACCAGAAACACATTGGCTTACGACAACGATTTCCGTACCGTTATTTCTTAGTTTTTGTAAAACTTTTTCTGTTTCTTGTGTTCCAAAAATAGTTCCCGAACCAAAAACTTGCAAGATAAGAACCTTTACTTTCGGGAGTTCTGCAAAGGGTTCCAAAGTCATTCCTGGGAAAATACGCCAAAACAAAACATCTTGGGAAATGTGTAAATCTACCGAAAATTTCTCTTCGGGATTTGGACGATAAAGTGCGTCTTTATCCACGTTTAGATGAACACCGCTTTGTCCTAAAATCGGATAATTGGGACTTTGGTAAGCATCAAAAAACTCAGCGGAATATTTCAATGTTCGGTTTCCTCTCAGTAATTTATATTCAAAATAAACTGCAACTTCTTGTATTACAGCATTATCATTTTCATATAAACTGGCGTAATACAAACTGGTGAGCAAATTCTCTTTGGCATCTGTCCGCAAATCACCAATAGGAAGTTGAGAGCCTGTAAAGATGACAGGTTTGCGAAGCCCTTTCAACATAAAACTGAGTGCGGAAGCCGTGTAAGACATTGTATCTGTGCCGTGTAGAATAAGAAAACCGTCGTATTTATCGTAATTTTCGCCGATATAATTGGCAATAATTTTCCATTCTTTTGGTCCCATATCCGATGAGTCCAATGGTTTTTCAAAGGGATGTACAGAAACCTCACATTCCAACAAATGCATTTCTGGCATTTTATTGAAAATATTCTCAAAATTAAAAGGTACTAAACTTCCTGTTTCATAGTTTTTTTCCATACCGATAGTTCCGCCGGTGTAGATTAAAAGTACTTTTCTTTTCATAGTTAAATTATTTTACAGGCTGTATTTTTTAATTAAAATTAAAACATTTGTTTAACCGAATCGGCATATTTCCAACGCCGGTGAGTCCAAAGATAGTTATCTGGCTGTTTTTTTATTGTATTTTCCAAAAGCTGATGAAACTTGGAAACGAGTTCAAATTCCTTAAATTTCTCATCATCAGAATAAATTCGATAATAATTAACTTGATAAAAACCTCGCTTCACTTTTTTCATTTCACAATAGATAAAAGCCAAATCCATACGAGTTGCCAATTTGTCGTAACCTATAAAAACAGGCGTTTTTTGATTAAGAAACATAGTTCCTGTATTGATGTGAGCTTCCGCTGGAGATTGGTCTGCAACGAACATATAGGCACTATTTCCGTCGTTTTGGTTTCGGAAAATATGTTTCAGAACATCCCCTGCTTCCAAAGATTGGTTACCAAAACGGTTTCGTATTTTTATAATTTGCTGATTCCAAAACTCATTGTTGGCTTTTCTGTAAACAGGATGGCAATGCTCTTGCGGAATAATTTTCGCCAAAACCGTCATCCATTCCCAATTGAAAACGTGTCCCGTAAGGAAGATTATATTTTTGCCTTCATCTTTCGCCTCTTGGAAGAGATGTTGGTTAATGTGTTGCATTCTCACCCGCAATTCGGTATCAGAAACGGTTAGCGATTTTAGAGTTTCCACAATATAATCAAAAAAATTTCTAAAGAATTTTTTCTCGATTTTCTTTCGTTCCTCATCTGTTTTTTCGGGAAAAGAATTTTTAATATTCTCCGAAACTACTTTCGTCCTATAACCTATAAAATAATAATTAAGGACAAAAATAACATCCGACAAAAGATAAAGCACCTTCATCGGGAGTTTGGAAAAAGAAATAATTATGGCTAATACAATTTTCATAAGCGTGTGCAAATTTAGGAATAATAAAAATGTAAAAAATGAGAGTTATAGAAAAAATACTTATTTTTGGAGAAATAAAAAATTGACGTTATGAAAAACTATTTGATAAAAACAAGTACTCTTGCACTACTAACTATCGGATTTTCTGCTTGTTCCCAAAAAACGGACCATGTAAATACCGATGCAAAAACAGACTCTGTCCAAATAGAAAAAGATAGTGCAACGATAGCTGCCGAAAAGAAAAAAGCAGTTGCTGAGGAAAAAGCGAAACTACCAAAACCCTATAACCCCGAAGATAATGCTGAGGAAAAAATTGCAGAATTGGTAAAAAAAGCACAAGCGGAGAACAAAAATATCATTTTGCAAGCGGGTGGCAATTGGTGCGTTTGGTGTTTGCGATTTAATAATTTTGTAGAAACAACACCAGAACTGAAACAGATTGTAGATGAAAATTATTTGTATTATCATCTCAACT
>JAUNTR010000104.1 GCA_030538575.1 Cruoricaptor ignavus
GGTAAAGCTAATACAAGTACAGCAATGTCTGAAGCCTTAGCCCAGCATATCAACTTTAGTACGGGAAATGTATTGGAATCGAATAATGTAGTATTTGAGCCTTCGGAATCTGGAACTTATTTTTTCGGAATCCAAGCAGCTTCCAATGCAAATGCGGGAGCTTTAAGGATTGATAATATTTCTGTTAAAGAACAGGTGGTATTAGGAAACTATTGTATTCCGAGTTTGGATTGTACCGATGGAGATGTTATTAATAATGTATCGTTTATAGATATTGATAATACTTCCACTTGCGGACTTGGTGGCTACGGAGACTATACTTCTATCTCTACGAACGCGGAAATTGGAAAAAGCTACCCTATTTCCGTAACAGTTGGTAATGGATTTGCCTTTGAATCTGTAATGTTATGGATAGATTTTAATAAAAATGGTGTTTTCGAGGAAAATGAGTATACCTATCTAGGTACGGCAACTGCTTCTTCTGGTACAACGATATATTCTACAGTATCTATCCCAGGAGGTTTAGAACCTGGGGAAAGAAGAATGAGGCTTCGGGTTCTTCCTGCGGGAATGTCTGAAACAAAATGGGACAGAGCTTGTGATGATACCATAGAAAAATATGGTGAGGTTGAAGACTATACCATTAATCTTGTTGATGCAGCACCTAAAGGTTGTTTATCTGGAATGTTTGGGCAAATGCCAAGTACAATATTCGAACCATTGTGTGACAATCAGGCACAAGAAATACCAGTAGATGTGTATGCAGGAAGTTATACTAAAGTTGCTGTAAAAACAGGGGTGGAATATGTCTTTTCCAGTTCTCGAGATACAGATTTTATAACTATAGGTAATGAGAGTGGAACCTTGGTAATTACTTCCGGAAATGGTTCGGTAACTTGGACTTCTAATGTCACGGGGATAGTACGTTTCTATACACATTCTGATGAAAACTGTAATATGGATGGAGTTGCAATGAAGAGATTTGTGAAATGTGGAGAAAGTGCATTGCCTAATAATGATACTTGTGATACAGCTATTGCTCTAAGTAACGGCGATACGATTATAGGCTCTACTAAGCTGGCAACAGATACAGTCTTGGAGTCGGCACCAGATTTATTCTATACCTATACAGGAAACGGAAAACCCGAATTAGTAACCATTTCTTTGTGCGGTTCTTCATTTGATACTTTCTTGGGAGCATACATTAGTTGTGATGCATCGGTATTTACAGAAATTACTTCTAATGATAATTTTTGTGGAGATCAATCTCAAATTACATTCTTATCCAACGGATATAGCACTTATGTTATTGTAATAGATGGTAAGAATGGAGAAAGTGGTGACTTTGTACTTAATGTAAGCTCAGAGCTTGTAAAAAACCCGACAAGTTGCGAGGATTATTCTATTCAAGGTAATAATCAATTCGGGATTTCTTTCGGAGGAGATTTTCAACAAAAAAATGCCATAGACTTACCAATTGGAGCTACCGATATTACGTTTTATGGAATGCAACCAGTATTGGCAACAGGTGCTACACAAATAAATTTCAATATCTACGAGGATGATAGAGGACTTCCGGGTATGCTTATAGATACAAAAGAAGGTACTATTGTAAATAAAGAATTGTACAGCGTACTTTTAGGGCTAAATTTCGACCGTTATACAGTGCAATTCAAAACTCCATTTGTTGCAAAGGCTAATAAAACTTACTGGATAGAGGTTGTTACCGATGCTGTGGGTTGGGAAGTAACAGATGTTGTAGAAAATTCTGTTGGTAATAACGATGCTTTTGCAAATGCGAATACAAATTTTCAATGGCAAAGTCAAAATGGGGTTCACTTTGTATTCTCTATGCTTTGTAAAGATCTTCTTTCCACCAACGATTTTGCGAATCAACAATTTTCTTTTTATCCAAATCCAGTCGAAAACTTTTTAAACATTACATCTAAAGAAACGATAAGAAAAGTAGATGTTTATAATATTCAAGGGCAAAAAGTTTTGAACAACGTGAAATTTGAAAATGGAAAACTAAATGTTTCTTCATTATTAAAAGGAAATTACCTGTTGCAAATATTTTTTGATAATGGCAATGTAGAAACTGCAAAAATTATTAAAAAATAAATTTTATTAAAAATTAGAATATGAATGTCCGCTTTTGGTCATAACCAAGTTTATATAATTAAAGTATTTTGTTTAAAAATAATAATTATCAGTTCTTTAGAGTTCAAACTTACTTTGGAGGCTTATTGGAAAGGCTATATAAAGCGGACATTCTTAAAATAGAAGAAAGTTTTCCTTATAAAAATAAATCTATATTAATAAATGATAAAACTCAATAATTCAAAAAAAATAGGCGTTGCGATGTGTGCATTTCTGAGTTTAGGAATGTTTGCACAAACAGCCGAAGAGGCGAAAATTATTCAAAAAGCGAATGATTTGCATAGACTCGAAAAGATTAAAAAAGATTTGGCTAAGAAGCCATCAATAGAAGAACTTCGTTTAATAGCAAAAAGCCAAGATATTCCCTTCCGTGGAGAAATAGCAGGAAGAACGTATCAGTTTCAAGGTTTTGATTTACAGACTAATACTCCGCTTTATTATATTACTAATAATATGGGGGCAGCTATAGGTACAGGAACAAATATGTTGTACCAATCAAAAGGAATTTTCAACTTGGATGGGCAAAATATGATGCTTCACGAATGGGATGGTGGAGCGGTAAGGGTCTCCCATCAGGAGTTTGATGGAAGAGTAGTACAGGCTGATGGTTCTGAAACAATAAGCGATCATGCGACTCACGTAGCTGGGACTTTGGTTGCCGCAGGACATAATCCAGAATCACGTGGAATGGCATTTAGAGCTAATCTTAGAGCTTATGATTGGACAGATGATATGGCGGAAGTGGCAGGAGCTGTTTCTGAAGGGGCATTAGTATCCAATCATTCCTATGGTTTTTTAGGAGGATATGAGTGGACTAATTTATCAGGAAGAACGGGCTGGCATTGGCTTGGTGCGGATGAAGATACAGAATTTAAACTTTTCGGAAAATATAGCACGTTTGATAGAGGTTGGGATGCTATTGCACTTAGTGCACCTTACTATCTTCATGTGAAAGCAGCAGGAAATCCAAGAGGGAGTGGTCCAGAAGATGGAGCTCCTCATTACGTAAGGATAGAACGTGATGGGGGTATGGTGTGGGAAACGTCAACAAGAGTAAGGCAAAAAAATGGTGGGGTAGATGGTTTTGATACAATTAATCATAGTGCGTTAGGTAAAAATATACTTACAGTAGGAGCTGTACATAAATTAGTAGCATACAATAACGTTGATGATGTTAGGATGACAAGTTTTAGTGCTTTTGGTCCGGCAGATGATGGGCGTGTAAAACCCGATATTGTAGGTGTAGGACAAGGCGTGTTATCTACTGTGGCATCAGCAGATACAGCTTATTCTTCAATAAGTGGAACCTCTATGGCATCTCCTAATGTTACAGGGAGTCTTATACTCTTGCAACAACACCATAACCAAATTTATGGTTCTTATATGAAAGCTGCAACACTCAAAGCACTGGTGATTAATACTGCTAAAGAAGCTGGTAATATTGGTCCAGATTACAAGTTTGGCTGGGGGCTTTTGGATGCTTTTAAAGCGGCTCAAATACTTTCTGTAAAAGATAAACTTTCAATTGTAGAAGAAAGAACACTAAATAATGGGATGGTAAGCTCTATCGACATGGTTGCAGATGGTGCGGAACCACTTAAAATAACGATGGTTTGGGCAGATCCTGTATCAGAACTAATGCCATTGCCAGACACCAATATTCTCAACGATAGAACAAGGGTACTCGTAAACGATTTGGATATTAGAGTGCTTAAAGATGGTCAAGAGTTTTTTCCGTGGATATTAGATCCTTCTACTCCTAATACACCAGCAACAAAAGGTGATAATGTGGTGGATAATGTGGAGCAAATCGTTATTGAAAATCCAGAGGCTGGGGCTACTTATCGTTTGATAGTTTCACACAAAAATAATTTGCATAACAATGATTCTCAGGATTTCTCGGTAGTTGTATCGGGAATAAAACAAAATTTGGATTATGATTTAGACCTTAAAGAGGTTCGTATAGATGCTCTACCAGATGCTTATACTGTAAATACACCAGTACATTTTACTTACGAAAATAAGGGAACCAAAAATATTCCGAAAGCAAAGATTATTTATAAACTAATCAATAAAGATAGTAATACTGTAGAAAAGGAAGGAAGTTTTGATATTGCTAATCTCCCTGTAGGAGAGTCATCAACAACAATCGTAGATATTGATTTATCCAAATCGTTTGTTAATTATGAAGTTGTTGGTGAGGTCGATTACATTGATGATGGTATAGATATTAATAATAAGGCATTTGCTACCGCTTTTGGTGTAACTGCAAATCTTACAGAAAAAGGAAGTATCCATCGTTATGGTTTTGAGGATGAATTCACTAAAAATGGCTGGGTTGCTGAAGATGTAAATGGAGATAATAAAACTTGGCATATCTATGAGGCTCCCGATTTAGCTTATGAAGGCAACCATTTGTCATTAAATTTTCCAGGAAATACAATTGCAAATGATTGGATGTTTTCAAATCCGCTGAAACTAAAAGCAGGTGTATCTTATCTAGTGAGTTTTTATTCTAGAAAATTCACTACAGGATCAGAAAACCTGTCATTACATTTGGGGAATCGCCCAGCCAGTGAAGCTATGGATATTAATCTTAGCCAATTTGTAGACCTTACAACAAATTATACCAATTATAGGTATGAATTTACAGCTGATAGAGATGGGATTCATTACTTAGGATTTCACCATGAGACAGAGCAAGGTAGAGATACATCTTATGCAGTGTCAATAGATGATGTCTTAATAAAAACGGTAGAAGGAAAACCATTTGCAGAGTTTAAAGTAAATAAACTTAATCCCAATACTTATGAAACGGTAGCATTTACCGATAATTCAATTACAGGCTCTACAAGACCTATCAATAAATATAACTGGAAGTTTTCTCCTGATACAGTTACCTTTGTTGAAAACACAACATTAGATTCTCAGAATCCAAAAGTTGTATTCAACGATCAGGTGCCATATACAGTAGCTCTTACAGTTACCAATGCAGATGGCTCAGATGTTATGACAAAGGAAAATATTATCTCTCCCCAAAATACTGAGACTGTTGCTAAATTTACAATAAATAGAACCAAAATATCACCAAAAGGAAGTATTTTATTTAGTAATCTTTCAACCGGAAACCCTACGCCTCATAAATTCAAATGGACTGTAACACCTTCTGACGGTGTTGAATTTCTTGGAGATGGGGATGAATCTAAGGACGTTGCTGTTAAATTTAATAAAGAAGGTTTATATACTGTAAGTTTGGAAGCAACTTCTTTTTATAATACAAGTGTGGAAACAAAAAGAGAGGTTGTAGAGGTATCCAGTAAACATGGTACGGTAAGAGAGCTCAAAGGCAGTTATAATGCTGATGATAAAAGCATAGAACTAACTTGGGAAAGACCAATTTTATTACCTATTTATGAGGAAGGATTTGAAGGAGTTAGAGTTCCATCTTTACCACCTGATATGAGGATTATAGATAATAATAACGACAGAAAAACCTGGCGAACCTCCCAAAACGATAAAAGTTCAGGAGCTAACGGAGCTGTCAGTTTTTCATGGGAAAGGACATCTGGAGCCTTTGATGTGGATGACTGGTTAATCACTCCAAAAATAAGTGCAGGAGCAGAAATATTAGAATTTGCTATGGGGCATCCGCTTAAAGAGAGGTATGATGTTTTTCTGGTAGAGGCACCAGAAGATGGTACGGTATTGACACCCGAGCTTATTAGAGCTGGAGAAAAAATCCTTTCTGACGATGCCGAGTCTGTACATTCTCAGTTTGTTTTGTTTACGATAGATATAAAAGATTTTACTAATAAAGATTTTCATATTGCATTTTTGCACAGGACGAAAAAAGAAGATGATGGGTTCATACTGGCATTAGATGATCTAAAAGTCGGCTATAAAAATAGTATTTCAAAATCTGTAACAGAAAAAAATAACACATCATTTTTGGAAGAATTAGGTCGTTTGAAATCTGATTTTGTTTCTGGAAATCGTTTGCTAACTCCAAAGGATTTTCAGTTGGTTGAAAATAACCATCCAAACGATGACGTGATAATTGTACCATTTGCTATCACAGGAAACCCTAAACTTACAGGTTATCAAATTAGTAAGAATGGGGAAGTTATAGGAGAGGTAAATGCTGAAGGGAAATCTTACTTAGATCCAATTTCCACTCAAGGAGAAGTAACCTATGGCGTGGAAGCACTTTATTCGGATCATGCTTTTTCGGAAATCGTAACTGTAGTTGTAGATACTTCACTATCTACTAATGAAGTTGCTACGCTGAAAAAAATTAAGATTTATCCAAACCCCTCAGATGGATTGTTCACTGTAGAGAATACTAAACTTAAAGGGAAACTCATTCTTCAGGTATTTGATATGTCTGGAAAAATGGTTGAAAATAAAGTTTCCAATACAACCAAAACCGAACTGGATCTTAGGAAGTATCCAAAAGGAGTATATATTCTAAATGTAAGTGATGAAAATGCCAACAGAGAATCTGTGAAGCTTATTATCAAGTAAAAAGTATCATATAAACTCGTAGTGCATTATAAAAATACTTAAAAAAGGTTGCTTATTATTATGTTGATTATTAATCTAATACAATAATGGGCAACCTTAAAATTAAGGTGCAATTTTCGTTTGAATAATCTGAGAGGGGTTTCAGAAAATGAAAATTCTTATTTTAGATTCTTCAAATTAATTTCTTTAATGATACCGATAAAGCAAGTATAAGAAAATTATTGAGTAATAAATTTCTCAAATTCCAATACAAAACAAAAGGCAGTTTCAAAAATAGAAACTGCCTTTTTCAAACTTGATAATATATATGAAACGGTTGTGTTTTTAGCTT
>JAUNTR010000105.1:0-3192 GCA_030538575.1 Cruoricaptor ignavus
ATTAATTGTTGTAACTCATCACAAATATAAGAATTTTTTGAAAGCATCACACAACGAGATGGTTCTGCCACAGCCGAATAAGAAAGTTGTAACTCATCACAAATATAAGAATTTTGAGGTCATAATATATTTTCATATCTTTGAAGTATCATAAAAAGGGAATAAAATGGAAATTTTTAAAGGTCAAAATCTCTTAGAGTTTGCTGAACGCTTCAAAACAGACTTGGATTGTGAAGAATATCTAAGTATGATGAAGTGGGAAAAAGGCTTTGTTTGTAGAAAATGTGGACACACAAAAAGCCAGATTCGTAAGGATTTTTCCAGAACCTGCAATATCTGTAGCGATACGGAAAGTCCAACCGCAGGGACACTTTTTCACAGGGTTAAGTTTGGTCTTCGAAAAGCATTTTTCATTTGTTTTGAGATGAGTGCAACGACAAAAGATATTTCAGCGTTGCAAATGTCCGTACGCTATGGAATATCAGAAAACACTGCCCGGTTATTCATGCACAAGGTTCGTGAAGCGATGAAATCCAGTGAAAACAATGGGATGAAAGGTAGAGTTTATGTAGATGAATTTACCGTTGGTGGAAAAGAAGAAAACAAACAAGGACGCAGTTATGACACGAAAAAAAAGAAAGTTATTTGTGCTGTGGAAGTAACGAATGAAGGCAAAGTAAGACGATTTTATGCTCAAAAAATAAACGATTTTTCTGCAAAATCATTACGGAAAATTTTTGATAAGCACATTGATAAATCTGCTAAAATCATTACCGATGAGTGGAGAGGCTATCGTCCGATAAAAGATTTTGATATTACCCAAATTCCAAGCAAAAAAGGGCAAAATTTCCCAATCCTTCATACGATGATACATCAAGTGAAAACTTGGTTAAGAACAACTTATTCTTGGGTTTCGGAGTTTAATATGGATAGATATTTAAGCGAATTTAGTTTTAGAATAAACCGCTCACAAACTAAAAACACTATCTTTAATAATCTAATAAAAAGAATGATGGATAGAAATCCTATAAATCATAATGATTTGGTATGTAATTAAGCTATGACCTCAGTAAGAATTTTTTGAAAGCATCACACAACGATAAACTTCTTTTTGTTCATCAGAAATACGTTGTAACTCATCACAAATATAAGAATTTTTTGAAAGCATCACACAACCGGTTTCTACTTCGATGCCTTTTTCTATACGTTGTAACTCATCACAAATATAAGAATTTTTTGAAAGCATCACACAACAATTTTGACAAACCCAGCAGAAATGCCGACGTTGTAACTCATCACAAATATAAGAATTTTTTGAAAGCATCACACAACTTATTTCGTTTTTTATAGAAAAATAAAAAAGTTGTAACTCATCACAAATATAAGAATTTTTTGAAAGCATCACACAACAGAGTAATTGAAACCCGATTACCGAGATGCGTTGTAACTCATCACAAAGTTACAAATAAGAATATGAGACATAGTTGAAAAAATTAGAATATTCCTCCGTCTTTTATATAAATCCTATATATTAGCAACCAAAGTACTACAATACCGGCAATCCAAAGAAAGGGTTCATAAACAGCTAAGATAATATCCCATATAAGTCTGTAAAGAAAATATGCGACAAACATAAGGGCAGGAGCAAAATAAACAACCCCACACACAATAAGGGCAAAAACAACGATATTACTGAGTAGTTTCATAATCATAAATATACCATTCTTATCAATAACTTCCAAAACTTTAAACCTTGACCCTTAAACCCTAAACAACCACCGTTCCGCTTTCGCTTTCGTAAGGTTCTTTTCCTTGTTCAAAAATTCGGGTTTTGTGTTCGCCTTCTACTGTTATTTTATCACCGATTTTCCTTATCCAGTTGCCTTCCCTTAGTCCAACAACTTTGGTATTGTTGTGTGCCAAAAATTCTTTTATTCGGGTTTCTCGGGTTTCGCCGTTGTGTTTCAAATCGGGATTTGGGTCGAGATAATGCGGATTGATATTGAAAGGAACAAGTGCCATACAATCGAAACTCGCAGGATGTACAATTGGCATATCGTTGGTCGTTTTCATATTTATCCCACCAATATTGCTGCCTGCACTGCAACCAAGATAGGGCTTTCCGCTTTCGATATTTTCTTTAAGGACATTCATCAAACCTTTTTTATGCAACATTTTCACGAGGAGGAACGTATTTCCTCCACCTGTAAAAAAGCCTTTCGCTTGGTTCAGGGCATAAATCGGATTTTCAAATTCGTGCAGACCTTTCACCTTTATATTAATAGTGCTGAAAAAATCCCGTGCTTTTTGCGTATATTCCTCGTGCGACATTCCCGAAGGTCTGGCGTAAGGAATGAAAACAATCTCATCAATTCCTTGGAAAAGTTCCACAATTTCCTCACGCAAGTATTCCAAATAATTTCCACCGAAAAGGGTAGAAGTAGATGCCAATAAGATATTTACCATTTTTTTTATTTTAATTAAAATTAAGTTGAAGGAAAACCATTACTCACTTTCTATCCAATTTTTGTCGATAAGTTCCGATAAAAACTGTGGACATTGGATGATTTTTCCAGTTGCCGAATTTAAGAAAAAAAGTGTTACCGATGCTTCTGAAATTTTTTCTTTTTTTTCATTATAAATTTCATAATCGAAGATAATTCTCACGCCAGGTTTTTTCTTAATATAAGTATGTATTTCTAAAAGTTCGTCGTAGAAAGCAGGTTTCAGATACTTCATTTTATACTCCGAAACGGGTAGCCAAATACCTCTATTTTCTATCTCGGCATAGGAGATTCCCAGACTGCGAAAAAGTTCTACTCTCGCAACTTCCAGATACTCAGCATAGTTACCGTAATAAACGTATTTCATAGAATCGGTTTCTGCGTAACGAACTCGTAATGTGTGGGTTGTGTGTATCATACCTATTTTTATTTTTGTGAACATACAAATATATTTTTAAATAATCAAGATGCAAAGTGTTTTTTTTTGAGAATAAATTTCTGGATATTTGCCCTCTATTTAGTAAGTAACCAAATTACGAATTTCAAACTCTTATATTTTACATCGCAATATGGATCAAGATTTATCATTGATATGGGAAAAGTGCCTCCGTTTTATGAGGGACAATCTCAATGCGGCAGAAGATAACGATGACCTCAAAAAGTTGGAGAAGTCATTCGATCTTTTGTT
>JAUNTR010000105.1:3292-5442 GCA_030538575.1 Cruoricaptor ignavus
GCCCCGGGAATAAAAAAAGTAAATGTAGATTCTAACCTTATTCCGCATTTATCTTTCGATAATTTTGTAGAAGGAGAGAGTAATAAATTTGCTTCTACTGTTGCAAAAACTATTGCTAAAAGACCGGGTGCTACGGCATTCAATCCACTTTTTGTTCACGGTGGTGTAGGTGTTGGCAAAACCCATTTGGCACACGCCATAGGTTTGGAAGTGAAGAATAATTTCCCTGATAAAGTGGTGCTTTATTTATCTTCGGAAAAATTCATCCAGCAATTTATTTCCGCAGCGAAGGCTCAAAACAAATCCGATTTCCAAAACTATTACCAAATGGTAGATGTTTTGATAATAGATGATATACAATTCCTTTCTGGGAAAGCGGCTACGCAAGATAGTTTCTTCCACGTGTTCGATTATTTGCACCAAAACGGGAAACAAATCGTTCTAACATCGGATAAAGCTCCTGTGGATATTCAGGATATTCAGGAGCGTATTGTTTCCAGATTCAAATGGGGACTTTCTGCCGAAGTGAAATCTCCCGATTTCGATACACGAAAGAAAATTATCGTGGACAAACTAAGCCGAGATGGAATTGTGCTTACCGAAGATATGGTAGATTATCTTGCAGGAGAAGTGAATACGAATGTGCGAGAACTTATAGGTGTCATCAATTCTGTCATTGCTTATTCCACGGTATATAAATCGGACCTTAGTTTAGAACTTCTAAAAGATACGATTAATAAAATTGCTTCTACACAGAAAAAAGTTATTAATATTCCTTATATTCAAGAAGTGGTTTGCGATTATTTCAGCATTAGCAGAGAGCAACTGCTTTCCAAATCCAGAAAGAGAGATATTGCACTCCCAAGACAATTGGCAATGTATTTTTCTAAAGAATTGACGAACGCTACTTTCTCCAAAATCGGCGAAGAAATGGGCGGTAAAGACCATTCTACCGTAATGTACGCTTGCGATACCATAAAAGATATTTCTAAAATGGATAAGGAAGTGAAAAAGTATGTGAAAGAACTTTCCGAGAGAATGAAACAATAGTGTAATTAACAATTAATAGGTAAGAATTAATAATTACTTTTTCGTTATTAATTAAAATAAAATAATGCTTTTCCTTATTCCAGCTTATCTTTCAGATGAAACTCCGATAGATTTTTTTGCTCCTGCAATTAAAGAATATATCTTGAAAACAGATTATTTTTTTGTGGAAAACGAAAAAACAGCAAGAAAAGTGATAAAGTTTTTTTGCCCCGAAAAGAAACAATCTGAACTGAAACTTTTCCTTTTGGATAAATATTCTGAAAATGCAGATTTGCAGGAGGCTCAAAAACTAATGTTGTCGGGACAAGATTTTGGGCTTCTCTCTGAAGCGGGATTGCCGTGCATTGCCGACCCAGGAAATATTATGGTGAAATGGTGTCATGAAAAAAACATAAAAGTGATACCGATTAATGGACCGAGTTCTATTATTTTAGCATTGATAGCCAGCGGATTTAATGGGCAAGAATTCGCATTCAATGGTTATTTGCCGATAGATAAATCTCAGAAAAAACAAAAAATACAAACGCTGGAAAACCAAGTGCAGAAAACAGGTTTTTCGCAAATTTTTATGGAAACGCCATATCGCAACAATCAACTTTTGGAAGATTTAATTAAATTTCTAAATCCAAATACCAAACTTTGCATTGCAGCGAATATTAACCATCCGAAAGATGAATTTATAAAAACAATGCAGATGAAAGATTGGCAAAAAAATAAACCCGAACTTCATAAAATTCCTGCTGTTTTTGTCTTAGGAAAATAAGAATTCATTTTTTTTTCTGTATAAAAAACGGCTATTTCAAAAGTTTTTTTTAATTTTATTAAATGAAAAAAACACTGTTCCTTTTCCTATTTATTTCGACGTTATTTTGCAGTCAAATCACATCTTCGCTTACCGATGATATGGCATTGAAGTTATCCAAATTGCCGATGCACTGCATTAATACAGAATATCCTAACAAAACAGGACACATCATCAACAATGCAAAAGAAGCAACAATGTCGCCCAAAGAATTGCACCCGAGTTTCTACGGTTGTTTAGATTGGCACAGTTCCGTACACGGACATTGGATGTTGGTGCGTTTGCTGAAAACCAAACC
>JAUNTR010000105.1:5542-6947 GCA_030538575.1 Cruoricaptor ignavus
AATACCGCTTTTGGATTGGCATTTGCGATAGATTGGGCAAAGGCAAGTAACGACCAAATTTTTGAAAATCAATTGATTGAGAAAGCAAAATATTTTTATTTAAAAGATGAAAAAACGCCTGCTTATTTAGAACCCGATGGCTCAGATTTCTTTTCGCCAAGCCTTAATATCGCTTATCTGATGAGCCGTGTATTAACTGAAAAAGATTTTGCCAGTTGGCTGAACCAATTTTACGACAAAAAAAGTTTAGACAATATAAAAGTAATTCCTGTCGTTAGCGATTTGTCAGATTATCAAACCGTGCATTTGGTCGGATTGTCGTTTTCCCGAGCTTGGACGATGAAAGGCATTGCAAAAGCTTTGCCCAAAAACCATAAATATAAAAAAGTATTTGCGGAAAGTTCGGACGTTTTTATTTCTAATGGATTAAACCTTTTGTTCCAAAGTAATTACGGAGGAGACCATTGGTTGGCAAGTTTTGCAGTTTATGCAATGAAATAGTAATTTGTTATAAATTAATAAGTTAAATAGATGTAAAGTAAAAGATTAGATTATTAATCATCGTAATTTATACATTTTACATAATACAAATTCACAAAAAGATGAGATATTTTTTTTCAGTTTTTATCGTTTTTTTTCAGTTGAGTTTTGGGCAGAATATCAGTCAGAAATTAGATATTGCAACCAAAAAATTACTGAATGCAGAGGCTTCTTATTCCGCCAACTTATCTTTTTATGTTGCAGATGAACAAGGGGATTTTATCTTTGAATATCAAGGAAATAAAGGACTTTCTACGGCTTCTACTCAAAAGATTTTTACAGCTGCTGCAGCTTTGGAAACTTTGGGCAAAGATTACCGATGGACGACTTCGGCATCTTATTCGGGAGAGATTTTGGACGAGAAACTTCAGGGCGATTTATTTATTTTTTCCAATGGAGATCCCACTTTGGGAAGTTGGCGTTACGATGGTTTTAAACCCGAAGATTTTAAAAATCAATTGATAAAATCTATTAAAAATAAAAATATCAAAAACATTACGGGAAATTTGGTGATTGATGATTCTTACTTTGATTTCCAAACTATTCCCGGAGGTTGGGCATGGAACGATTTGGGCAATTATTACGGTGCAGGCATTTGGGGTGTAAACTGGCGAGAAAATCAATTTGATATTGAAACCAAAGGGAATCAAATCAAAAAAATAAACGTAGAATTGCCGAATGTAACTTGGGTTAATGAACTGAAAACCGCAGGAAATTCTGACCAAAGTTTGATATTTACCGCATCGCATTCCAACGTGGCTTACATTAATGGAAGTTTGCCAGCAAAAGATATGACGGTTTCTGGAGCAATGCCAAATCCACCATTAACATTAGGTTTTGAAGTGAAAAAATGGTTGTCGGAAGC
>JAUNTR010000106.1:0-3135 GCA_030538575.1 Cruoricaptor ignavus
TTTGTTTTACTTTTCTTATAATATCTTTTATCTGCATCGGATTAAAAGGATTTCTGACAGCAAACAATACAATTTGCCTACCATTTTTGTTTTTTGTCTAAATTTGAAATAATTTTCGACATTAATGATTTAAAAATAAACCTGCGGAAATTTTAATTAAAATAAAAAAACGAACTAAAATTTTGATACTATTAAAATTTCATCCTGTATCTCATCTACTTTTACCAATGTGCCAGATTTTATGATTTCCGTAGATTTGCTGGATGCTGATAGCTCGTGATTAGAACCATTTGCAGATATTTGTACTTTCCCAAGCCCCGACATATTGGCAGGAATTTGGATATAAACTTCACCAGTTTTGCCAATCAAAGATTTTATGTTGAAGGTGTTATCTTCCGTAAGTTTTAAAATTTGTTTGATGATTAAAAAGAATAATGCAACGAATACCAATCCTACAAAAACAGCGATTGCTAATAGTAGAAAATGGTTTTCTACACTGCTGTAAAAGGCTATCCCAGTCCAACCAAAACCTAACATAAAATTGATGAGATTTCTAAAAGAGAATAACTGAAATGGTGCTTGTGCTTCATCAAAATTGCCATCGAAATCGGCATTTATTCCGTCAGAAGCATCGCTACCGAGAAAAGTGAGTATGGTTTGCAAAATAAAAATAAAACTGGAAATAATAGCAGTAGCCCAAAAACCCTGTTGTAAGCCTTCCATTTGGTTGAAAAAATCTATCATTGTGAATAAAAAATTTTGTTTAGGTAAATATAATAATTTAATGCTAATATAAATAAAATATTTTTTTTAGAAAAAATAATTAAAATTATTTTGTGTGTTAAAAATAATTCATACATTTATCATCTGATTTGTGAAATATTACCAGATAACTCTACATTTTTTAAAAAACTCTGAAAATGCCTTATCCTGGACGAAAAGTTTGAATATTATAACGACCCAACTACAAAACAAAATGTTGTGAAAACTACAGCAAGGCATACAAAATTCCAACCTCAGCAAACTATAATAGCAGAATTGGAGAAAAATAACCCAAGATTTAAAAGGGTTTTTTCTGAGTACGAAACAATGTCCGAAGAACTTTGGAATCTGGAAACCGCCGAAGGTCCGCCAATTCCCGATGATTTTATCAATGCGATAAAACTGCAAACCTCTTATTTGGAAGATGAAATAGAGGATTGGCTTGTAAATATGGAAATAAATGAAAGCTAATCTGTTGATTGTCAGTAATTTTTATTTAAAATAAAAACTGATTGTATATCTATAATCTTTACCATTTTATTTTTTCTCCGAAAAAAACAATAGCCAACGTTCTATTATTATACGATAATTTTATATTTTAGCATTCTCAAATTTTATTTAGATATGATTGCAATAGTCGATGGTGGCTCTACAAAGTGCGATTGGGTAATTTTGGACAGCAACGGAGAATTAAATTTCAAAGCTCAGACAACGGGATTTAATCCTAATATTATAGATGCTGAAAATATTCCGCAAGAAATCCTTAAAAATGAGGAACTTGCCGAAAAACGATTTCAGATAAAACACGTGTTTTTCTACGGTTCAGGTTGTGGCGTTCCCGAAAATCAGGAGAAAGTAAAAACCGCTTTTAGCAAAGTTTTTACAGCAGCTGATGTTACAATAAAAGAGGATTTAACAGCCGCTGCTTATTCCGCTTATAATGGCAAACCAGCCATTGTTTGCATTTTGGGAACGGGTTCTAATTCCTGTTATTTCGATGGAGAAAATGTGCGAACAGAACTCCCATCTCTCGGGTTTCTTATCGGGGACGAAGGTAGTGGTTGTGCATTGGGAAAACTTTTGGTGAAAAATTATTTTATGAAAAAAATGCCTGCCGATTTGCACGCAGAATTTACCAAAGAATATCAGCTGAATATAGAGGAACTTATAAAAAATATGTATCATAATCCTCGTGCCAATGCTTATTTGGCAGAGTTTAGCAAGTTTATTGTAGATAGAAAAGAGCATCCTTTTTTACAACATTTAATTTACGAAGAACTCAAAAATTATTTGGATTTTCAAGTCTTGCCTTATGAGGAAAGTAAAACTTGCGAAATCAATTTTATAGGTTCTATTGCTTATTATTACGAAGAAATTCTAAGAGCAGCTGCCGCAGATTTGCATCTGAATATAGGAACTATCGTGAAAAAACCAATAGAACGCTTGGTGGAATATCACAAAACTTATATTCTACCGAATTTAGCTCAATAACCAATCACTTATTTTAACTGAAAAAAATGACGAATAAAACCCAACGAGATACAAAAAATTTTAACAAGGCTGCACTCGATTATCACAAAGCAGAACCGAAAGGCAAGATAGAAGTTATCCCATCCAAACCGCATTCATCGGCAAGAGATTTGTCTTTGGCGTATTCGCCAGGCGTTGCAATCCCTTGTTTGGAAATCGAGAAAAAACCAGAAACCATCTACGATTATACAGGCAAAGGCAATTTGGTCGCTGTAATTTCCAACGGGACAGCTGTTTTGGGATTAGGAGATATTGGTGCAGAAGCCTCCAAACCTGTGATGGAAGGAAAGGGATTGTTGTTTAAAATCTTTGCAGACATCAATGTTTTTGATATAGAAATTAATGAAAAAAATCCCGATAAATTTATAGAAATCGTAAAGGGAATTGCACCGACTTTTGGTGGAATTAATTTAGAAGACATCAAAGCTCCCGAAGCTTTTTATATAGAACAAAGGCTGAAAGAGGAATTGGATATTCCGCTAATGCACGATGACCAGCACGGTACGGCAATTATTTCTGCCGCAGCATTACTCAATGCTTTGGAACTTTCGGGCAAAAAAATCAGCGAAGTGAAAATGGTCGTAAATGGTGCAGGTGCCGCAGCTGTTGCGTGTACAAAACTGTACATACAATTAGGATTGAAAAAAGAAAATATCCTAATGTGCGACAGCAAAGGTGTCATTAATCACAAGCGAGAAAATTTAACGCCAGAGAAAATAGATTTTATCGCCAATACCGATAAAAGCACATTGGAAGAGGCGTTGCAAGGGGCAGATGTATTCGTTGGATTGTCCAAAGGAAATGTAATGTCTCCCGAAATGCTGAAATCTATGTCCGAAAATC
>JAUNTR010000106.1:3235-6886 GCA_030538575.1 Cruoricaptor ignavus
TTGTCCAAAGGAAATGTAATGTCTCCCGAAATGCTGAAATCTATGTCCGAAAATCCTATTGTTTTTGGACTCGCAAATCCAACGCCCGAGATAGATTACGATTTGGCAATGAAAACCAGAAAAGACGTAATTATGGCAACTGGAAGAAGCGATTTTCCTAACCAAGTGAACAATGTTCTCGGTTTTCCGTATATCTTCCGTGGTGCGTTGGATGTTCAGGCAAAAGGGATTAATGAAGAAATGAAATTGGCTGCCGTACACGCTATTGCAGATTTGGCAAAAGAACCTGTTCCCGAAGCGGTAATTTTGGCTTATAACTTAAAGAGTTTAAATTTCGGTAGAGATTATTTTATTCCAAAACCATTTGATAATCGCTTGATAACCAGAGTCTCTATTGCCGTGGCAAAAGCGGCTATGGAAAGCGGTATTGCAGGAAAACCAATTTCAGATTTCAAGGAATATGAAAACAGTCTTTTGGATAGAATGGGCAGAGATGAAAAACTCATCCGAATGATGCAAAACAGAGCTCGTTCCAATCCAAAACGTGTAACACTTGGTAACGCAGAGGAATACAACGTGCTAAAAGCGGCACAAATTCTTTACGAAGAAGGGATTGCACATCCGATACTTTTGGGCGAGAAAAAATTCATCAAAGAACAAATGAAAAAATTCGGTATCGAGTTAGATATTCCGATTGTAGATCCGATGGATGACGACCAAGAGGAAAACCGTAGAAAATACAGAGAAACCCTTTGGAAACTTCGCCAAAGAAAAGGAATGAACGAGTATAAAGCAAAACGTTTCGTAAGACAAAGAGATTATTTCGGGCCATTGATGTTGAAACACGAGGACACCGATGCCCTTATCGTAGGATTTGCGAAAAATTATTCCTCTGTCCTAAAACCTGTTTTGGAAGTGATTGATAGAGAGAAAGGCGTGGATAAAATTGCTTCGATGATGATGATACTTTCCGATAAAAAACCGATATTTTTCGCAGACACATCTATCCACCCAAATCCGAATGCAGAAGATTTGGTAAATATTGCAAAAATGGCGGAAATTACGGTGAAAAGTTTTGCGATAGAACCAAGAATTGCAATGCTATCTTACGAGAATTTTGCCGCAACAACGGAAACCTCCAAGAAAGTAGCAAAAGCCGTAGAAATACTCCACGAGAAATTTCCTAAAATGATTGTGGATGGAGAAATACAACCAGATTTCGCTATGAATGCCGATCATTTGGCAGATTATCCGTTTTCCAAATTAGGAACAACGCCTGCCAATATTTTTGTTTTCCCGAATTTGGAAAGTGCTAATATTTCTTACAAAATCATTCGAGGGATGAAGGTGGCACAAGTCGTTGGCCCAATCCTTATGGGATTGAAACAGCCTGTACACGTTTTACAAATGCGTTCCAGCGTAGATGAAATTGTAAACTTGGCAACCATTGCTGTTTTGGATGCACAACGAAGAGAGGAAATCAAGCAAAATAAAACCACGAAGAAATAAATTATCAATATTAAAAATCCGCAAAGATGATTAAAGTCTTTGCGGATTTTTTTTCTTTAATAAAAGTAGAACAACATTATCCTTTATAATACTTCTTTCGGTATAAAAAAGTGACTGAGTTTTTTCTCTGACAATTCAAAATCTGACCAGTCATCGCAATCTACTTGGAAAACAGCAACCGCACAAGTTGGGAATCCCAAAACGTTTTCCGTGAGCGAAGATGCAAATTCCGAAATCGTAGGATTGTGCGAAAACAAAGCTGCTGAGGAAAATACATTATCCAATTTAGTAATCGTATTTGTGAAATCTTCCAATAGCGGTTCGTACAAATCTTCTGTTTTTTTTATGTTGGGATTGCCAAAAGTTTCCGCAAAATAGCGACAAGTCGTTAATGCCCGTTTTGCGGGACTCGATACAAAATGCTCTATTAGGAATCCGTTGTCCAAAAGATATTTTGCCATTTTGGGAGCATCACGGTGTCCTCGTTCGTTCAGAGGTCTGTCGAAATCAGATGCATCTATATTCCAATCACTTTTGGCGTGTCTTACAAGAAAAAGAGTTTTCACAGTTTTTTTACTTTAAAAATAATAAAGACCAAGATATTATTTTTTTTCTTTTCCACAAAGAAAAATTTTTGTTAAGCAAAATTCGTTTAATAGAAAGTAGCATCATTTTTTTAATTTATGAGGTTTCCCAAAAAAATATTAAATTTGCAGGCTATGGGACAGATAATGGCAATAGATTATGGTAAGAAACGCACGGGCATTGCTGTAACCGATGATTTGCAAATTATTGCCAGCGGATTGGCAACAGTGGAAACCGAGAAATTAATGGATTTTCTGAAAAACTATTTTTCGGAAAATAAGGTTGATGCCGTTGTAGTCGGTCTTCCCACAGATTTAAAGGGAAATATTTCCGAAGTGGAAACCGATATTTTAAAATTTATCGAACAGTTTCGGCAAGTGTTTCCTGAGGTGGAAGTTCATCGTTTAGACGAAAGGTTTACCTCCAAAATGGCATCATTTTTCATTAGTCAAAGTGGGAAAAATAAAAAAGCCCGACAAGAAAAAGGACTGATAGATAAAGTAAGTGCCACAATTATTTTACAAAATTTTTTAGAACAAAAACAAAAATGATTTTACCAATAAGAGCCTTCGGCGATTCGGTTTTAAGAAAAGTAGGAAAAGAGATAGATCAAAACTATCCGCAACTTAGCGAACTTATAGATAATATGTTCGAGACCATGCATGGTGCAAATGGCATTGGTTTGGCAGCTCCGCAGATTGGGTTAGATATTCGCCTTTTCGTGGTAGATATTCGCCCGTTGGCGGAAGACGAGGATTACGAAGATATTGCGGATGAGTTGAAGGATTTCCGAAAAGTGTTCATCAATGCCAAAATTTTAGAAGAAAGTGGCGAGGAATGGAAGTTTAATGAAGGTTGTCTTTCCATCCCCGAAGTTCGGGAAGATGTGAAACGGAAAGAAACGATTGTGATAGAATATTATGATGAAAATTTCCAAAAACATACGGAAACATTTTCCGATATTCGGGCGAGAGTTATCCAACACGAGTACGATCATATCGAAGGAATTTTGTTTACCGACCATCTTTCTGCCCTCAAGAAAAAACTTGTAAAAGGCAAATTGGCAAAGATTTCGCAAGGAGATGTTAGTGTAAATTACAAGATGAGATTTCCAAAATAAGGAATTGTAGAAAACTTAAAGAAAAGTATAAATTTTAAAAAGATTATGACGTTAGAGAAAATTATTTCAATTTCCGGAAAACCGGGATTGTACAAATTGGTTTCCCAATTGAAAAACGGTTTTATCATAGAAGATGTAACCACCAAAAAAAAGGTAAGCATAGGGAACTCTTCCCAAGTAAGTTTGTTGGATAATATTGCGATGTTTACCTTCGATAAAGAAGTTCCTTTGTTCCAAGTTTTTGAAAATATTGCAAAAGAAAATGGCTACAAAGAAACGCTTTCCCACAAATCTACCGATGCGGAACTAAGAACTTTTATGGAAACAGCATTGCCAAACTACGATACCGAACGTGTTTATGTTTCCGATATTAAGAAGCTGGCACAATGGTACAATATTTTGCAAAAAGCAGGTTATATTACCGAAGAAAGTTTTGT
>JAUNTR010000107.1 GCA_030538575.1 Cruoricaptor ignavus
GACAAACCATCTGTCCCATCATAATATCCTGCAGGTGCTTGAGAAAACATAAAAGCAGGAGCAAAAAACAGAGAGAATAGAATTTTTTTCATAAACATAATTTAAGAGTGTAAAGGTAATATTTATTTCCCAAAAAAATAGGAAATGTATATTATCACTTATTAACATAGAACTCATCAACGAAATTCAAATATTATTTTTTTCATTAATTTTTCTCTAAAATCTAAAAAATAGCTATATTTGAACAAACTATTTTTATGAGTACAGAAAACCTACACAACCTGCAGATGATTGCAGATACCGCAAAAGAATTCGCTGAAAAAAGCATCCGACCTAATATTATGGACTGGGACGAGAGCCAAACATTCCCCGTAGAACTTTTTCATCAATTAGGAGAAATGGGATTTATGGGAATTGTTGTTCCCGAAGAATACGGTGGCTCGGGATTAGGGTACCAAGAATATGTAACTATATTAGATGAAATTTCCCAAGTAGATCCATCCATCGGGCTTTCCGTAGCAGCACACAATTCGCTTTGCACCAACCATATTTATGAATTTGGCAATGAAGAACAACGCAGAAAATGGTTACCACAATTGGCTTCGGGCAAAGTCATCGGAGCATGGGGACTTACCGAGCACAACACAGGTTCCGACTCAGGAGGAATGAGCACAACTGCCGTAAAAGATGGTAACGATTGGATTTTGAACGGTGCTAAAAACTTCATAACACACGCTATCTCAGGAGACATTGCTGTCGTAATGACCAGAACAGGTGAAAAAGGTGCTAAAAATAATTCCACTGCTTTTGTTTTAGAAAAAGGAATGCCAGGTTTTTCCTCAGGTAAAAAGGAAAACAAACTCGGGATGAGAGCTTCCGAAACGGCGGAACTTATTTTCGATAATGTACGTGTACCAGATTCTCACAGATTAGGGGAAGTTGGCGAAGGTTTTAAACAAGCTATGAAAATTTTAGATGGTGGGCGTATTTCCATCGCTGCACTTAGTTTGGGAATTGCTAGAGGTGCGTACAAAGCCGCTCTGAAATACTCCAAAGAAAGACACCAATTCGGAAAAGCGATTAATGAATTTCAAGCTGTGAATTTTATGCTTGCAGATATGGCAACTGAAATAGACGCTTCTGAGTTGCTTATCCGCCGTGCTGCAACTTTGAAAGACAAAAAAGAAAAAATGACAAGAGAAGGAGCGATGGCAAAATTATATGCTTCTGAAACTTGTGTAAGAGTTTCTAACAATGCTGTACAAATCTTCGGTGGATACGGTTATACCAAAGATTTCCCTGTGGAAAAATTTTATAGAGATTCCAAACTTTGCACTATTGGCGAAGGAACTTCGGAAATACAAAGATTGGTTATCGGTAGAGATATTTCTAAGTAAAAATAAGAAACCGCAAAAATCAACATTATATAAAGCACTGATAATTTTCGGTGCTTTTTTGTTATCTTTGCTCAAAATTTTTAATTTTATATGGAAAAAATTGACAGCCTAAACCAAGTGGCAGAATTTCATAAAACTTTTAATGCACCAATTCTTGAGCGTCCGCAAATCCCTTCAAAAGAGCGTTGCGAGTTGAGAATTGCCCTGTTGCAAGAGGAACTGAACGAACTGAAAAAAGCCATAGAAGACCACGATATTGTAGAAATTGCCGACGCACTTTGCGATTTGCAATATGTACTAAGCGGTGCTGTTTTGGAGTTTGGATTGGGCGAAAAATTTGTAACTTTATTTAATGAAGTTCAGCGTTCCAATATGTCCAAAGCCTGCTCTACACAAGCCGAAGCGGATGCAACTATCGCACATTATAAGGATAAAAATGTAGAAGCGTATTCCGAAATTTCGGGCGATAAAATCAATGTACATAGAACATCGGATGATAAAGTTCTGAAAAGCATTAACTATTCTCCTGCCAATTTAAAACCTATTTTGGAGCAGTAAAAAACACAAATTCAATACAAAAATGAAAATCGTTAAAACCATAATTTCAGCCACATTTCTATTCGCTTTATTACAATCTTGCCAAGCACAAAAAGTAGTTGTAAACCGTGAAGTAGAAACCCAAACCGATGGCAAAATGCTATTGGGAAGACAGACCGCAGACCAGTTTTTACAAGAACCTTATAGCGATTGGTACAATCAGGAATACAATGATTATCAGATAGATGAACAAGCATTAAGAGATTTAAAAAAGATAAAATTCAACTCGCATTTACTCACGGTTTTTGTGGGAACTTGGTGCGGAGACAGCCACAGAGAATTCCCAAGATTAATGAAAATTTTGGATGAACTAAAATTCCCGAAAGAGAAAATAACCATTATCGGTGTAAACCGCAAAAAAGAATCTCCAGCGGGTGAAGAAGGACTTTACAACATACAAAAAGTGCCAACAATTATTGTAAAAAAATACGGGAAAGAGCTTGGCAGAATTATTGAATTTCCTAAATCTGGATACATAGAAAAAGATCTCGTAGAAATCGCAAGAAAAAGAGATACTTCTATCTCCGACCTTATAAAAAAATAATTTTGAGAAATATAAAAAACTACTTCATTGCCTTTGTTTTAGGAATTGGCGTGGCTATTGCCCTCTTCTTTTCCACCAAATTTTTATGGAAAAAAAATAGCGAGCAAACCCGAAACGATTACTACATCATTACCAATCAAATAAAAAAAATGAACAAAATGGTCGTGGTGGAACAAGAGGCTTCTTCTATGCAAAAAACCAAAATGACATCGGAGCTTTTGGGAGGTTTTATTCCGCCTTTTGAAAAGGAGATTATAACGCTTACCAAAACCAATGCACAGGTAACTTATGACCTGAACCGAATGGATATAAAGGTGGATAGCATTAATAAAAAATTAATTATTACTACACTTCCCGAAGCCGATATAAAAATTATCCCAAGCGTAGAAATACAGTCTATGGACGATTCTTTTTTCAATAGAATTAATGAAAAAGACATTCGCAAAATTACCGAAAGTGCCAAAGAAACAGCGATAAAAAACATCAACCAAAATCAACTGAGAACCGAAGGCAGAAAACAACTAACCGAAAACTTAAACCAAATCTTCGTCTTAGCAAAAGCACTAAACTACACAATAGAAGACCAAACTGGGCAAATTGAAATAGCACTTTAGGTTCAAGGTTTAAAGTTCAAAGTTTAAAAAACACCTCTTCGACTTCGCTCAGAGTGGCAACTCGAAATTAAAAACTCAACATCCAAAATTAAAAGTTCAAAGTATTGTGTAGTTCGGAAATAATGCGTAGTTTTGCACCTCGAAATAATTAACAAATATTTTTAACATTATGAACAATTACGAAACTGTTTTCATTTTAACTCCCGTTCTATCTGATGCACAGGTGGAGGAAGCAGTGAAAAAATTTGAAGACCTATTGGCTTCTCACAATTGCGAAATCGTTGCCAAAGAAAATTGGGGACTGAAAAAATTGGCTTATCCAATCCAATTGAAAAAGAACGGATTCTATACTCTAATCGAGTTCAAAGGAGAAGGTTCTGTTGTTGCAGATTTGGAAACTGCTTTCAAACGTGATGAAAGAGTAATCCGTTATCTAACTACAAAATTGGATAAACACGCAGTAGAATACGCTGTTACAAGAAGAGCAAAACTAAAAACTGCAAAAGCTTAATTTCTAACCCTTAAAAATTTAAAACAATGGCAATAGATGAAATGGCACAACAAGCCGCAGCTGGAGGAGAATCTGAAGTAAAATTCCTTACTCCACTTGATATCAATACAAAATCTGAAAAAAAATATTGTAGATTCAAAAAATTCGGAATCAAGCATGTAGATTATAAAGATGCTGATTTCCTTCTTCAATTTGTAAACGAACAAGGAAAAATCTTACCAAGAAGATACACAGGAACTTCCCTAAAATATCAAAGAAAAGTTTCTGCCGCTATCAAAAGAGCAAGACATTTGGCATTAATGCCGTATGTTGCGGATATGTTGAAATAAGATAAAAAGAAACAAGAGAAAAGAGAAAAGACCTTTCTGGCGATTTCTCTTTTTTTAAGTTGCTGAATAACATAATTAATTCTAACGATTTTTAGACAAAAGGAAAGAAATTAAAATCCAGACAGATTTTGTCTTTGTTCTTTTTTCTTTATTCTTTTCTCTAAAACTAAAAAACGGACAACAACAATGGAAATTATTCTAAAACAAGACGTAGAAAACTTAGGACTTGAGTTTGATACAGTATCTGTAAAACCGGGATATGCAAGAAACTTCCTTATCCCACAAGGATTTGCAGTTTTGGCAACGCCAAAAAACAAAGCGACTCTGGAAGCTACTTTGGAAGCAAGAAAAGAGGAAGAAGCTAAACTAATCGCTGATGCACAAGCAAAAGTAGAACAATTGAAGAAAACAGCCATCACTATTGCTACCAAAGTTGGTGCAGGTGATAAACTTTTCGGTTCTATCAACAACGCTAATCTTTCTGAAGAATTAGCAAAAGCTGGTGTAGAAATCGATAGAAAATACATTAAAATCCCTGGAAACACGATTAAGAGAACAGGTAAATTTACTGCACTTGTAAGATTGCATAGAGCGGTAGAATACAACTACGAGTTCGATATCGTTTCTGATGCTCTGGTAGAAGTTGCTCCAAAAGCAGAAACTAAACCTGCTGCAACTGAAGAAACAACTTCTGAAGAAGCTTAATTAAAAAAATGTTATCCTAAGGATTTCAGATAAAATAAAACCGATTCTTTGAAGTCGGTTTTTTTATTTCACAATATTTTTTCTATTTTTGAATAAAATTATTAAAAACCTAAAATGAGCCTATTATCCACAGATTTAGATATTACCTTCAAACAAATTTTAGAATATGAAGCCTTTTCTTTGGGCAGATATTCTTTAACCGTTTATGAAATCATCGGCTCAATTCTCATCATTACTCTTGGACTTCTTGCCAGCAAAATTGTAAAACGACTTATCTACAAAACCAATCGTTTGGATATTGGTAAAAAATTCGCTTTTTCGCAAATCCTACATTATACGATTGTTGTTTTCATATTTTTTTTAGTAATGAAAAGCATTGGTGTTAATATTTCACCGCTTTTACTTGGTTCTGGTGCAATTTTAGTTGGTGTAGGTTTAGGGTTGCAGAATTTGTTTTTAGATTTTGTTTCAGGAATTGTAATTTTGCTTGATAGAACGATACAGGTGGGAGATGTGGTAGATATAGATGGAACAATTGGTGAAGTAATGCAAATAAAAATGCGTACAACCGAAGTAAAAACCAGAGAGAACAAATCTATTATTTTCCCAAATTCTGTCCTTACCAAAAATAAACTTATCAATTTTTCTCTGAACGATGATATTGTGAGGTTCGACATACAAATCCATATCCACTTTGATGCCGATATGGAACTTGTAGAAAAAATAATGAAAGAAGCGGCATTAGAACATCCAAAAGTACTGAAAAGTCGTGAACCAATGGTTTGGCTGGAACGATTTGGGGAAAGTTATTTGGAGGTTTCTTTATATTATTTTTCTCGAAACCTCTTCCGTGCACCGCTTATAAGAAGTGATGTAAGGAAAATCGTCCTACGAAAATTCCGAGAAAATAATATCCCAATTGCATACCCACATCAAACAGTAAAGTTGAGAAAATAAAACTACTACTCTATTTTGCTGTTCGGTGTATGTATCGGGAGAGTTTTATGCCCATATCTGTCCAAATAATTTTGGCATTGGCATTTCTTTGCAAATGATAATCGGCTTCGGAAATTTCGGTTAAAATATCCTCGATATTCGCCCCGTGTATGTATTCGGAAAATTTTTCCCAATTGAATTTATTCAGATTTATTTTTTTGTAAACCAAATCGGGAGTGGCATAATTTTGTAACAAAGCCAAGCGAAACATCTCCGCACAATAATCTAAAAAATTCTTTTGTTTTTCCCTATTCCACGCTGCAATTTGCCTTGCCCATTGGATAATATTTTTCAGCATCTCGGGTTTCTTTTTCACCTGAAAAGCCTCTCGAACCCATTGTACAAAAAGTGTTTCAAACTCGGAAGAAATATCACCATTCACAGCAATTTTCCGAGCTACATTCCAATCTCCTTGCGATTGATAAACAATTTCCTTTATTTTATCATCATCTAATTTATAATTTTGAGATAAGGAATTCGCAATATCTTCATCATTCAACTTCGGAACTTTTACTAATTGAGTTCTGGATAGTATCGTTTGCAAAAAATCTTGTTCCGTTTCTGCTAAAAGTATAATCACGGTTTTGCTCGGCGGTTCTTCTAAAAACTTCAAAAATTTGTTAGATGCCGAAGTATTCATTTTATTGGCACACCACACGATGAGGATTTTTGTTCCACCTTCAAAACTTTTAAGTAAGAATTTTTCGTTGATAGATTCTACTTCATCCGATGAAATAAAGAGTTGGCGATTTTTATCGGCTTGCAAATAGGCAGACCAATCGTCGTAATTGGCATAAGGATTTTCCAAAATCAAATTACGAAAATCATCATAAAACCGCTGACTTTTAGATTCATTTTTTTCTGTAAAAACAGGGAACGACAAATGCAAATCCAAATGATTAAGATGTTGAATTTTGGTTACGGACTGTTCATTTTCTGCCCTCAAAATTTCCTGTGCATACGCCAATGCCAATGCCAATGTTCCGTAGCCTTCTTTGCCCACAAACAATTGTGCATGGCTTACACGCCCATTTTGCACGGTATCTTTCAGTTGTTGTTTCAGTGCGTCTTGTCCTATAATTTGCTCCCAATTCATAATCCCAAAGATAGTAATTTCAATGGTTTTCTTAAAATTAATTTGAGGAATATTCT
>JAUNTR010000108.1:0-3617 GCA_030538575.1 Cruoricaptor ignavus
GCAAAAACTATGGCAGAAATTATTTTCCCAGTTTGTATAACTTCGGGTTCAAAAACCATTGTTAGCGTGTGTTTTCCTTGCGGAACGAGTACGGCTCTCAGCAAATAATTGGCTTTTATGTAAGGAACTTCTTTTCCGTCCAAGAAAAATTTCCAACCTTTTGGGTAATAAATTTCCGAAATCACGGCTAATTGCTCGGTTTTAGATTCCGTTTTCAACTCTATTTCGTTAGGTTGATATTTAGTTAGATTAATGAATGCTGCGCTGTCTGCTACCAATGTTTTTCCCGAAAAATAATTTTTATCCTCATTGGAAATTACCGCAGTTTTTTTGTTATCAATTTCCCCAATTGCAGTAATTTCTTCATTTGGCGTATTGGCAAATTTCACATCAGAAACAAACCAAGCATTGCCATTAGCATCAGGATTCATCACGGCTTGTGGTTGTTCTGCATTACCAAAAATCATATATTTTGCATTCAGCATATTTAGGATTTTCGGAACTTTCACAGTATCCATTTCTCCAAAATAATGATTGATGACATCATCGTAACGCCTTAGTTTAGCTGCCGAATATCCACCAATAGAAGACTTAAAATAAGAAGTGTTCGTTTCGCCAAAAGTCCCCAAAGTTTGGTTATAAATACGATAATGCGTTTGGTCTTTTTCGGCAATTTCTTCCAAAGTTTTATTGATGTTCACTTGCGAAAGCAATCCTAAAATATACGGATTTTCCGATGCTTTTCCGCTAAGGAAATCGGAACTTTCGGTAAGAAATGGGTTTTCGGCAAAGGTTTTATCTACGAAATTACCATCGTTCAAGTAGCGTTTATTCACACTCCAAAGGTCGAGCAAACTTACCAATCCGATAATAATTAAAGCTATGTTTTGCGGTAATTTTTTCTTTAATCCAAAAAATAAAACTGCTGCAATAATCAGTACAAAAAACAGGGCTTTTATAACATCTTCCCGAAACATTGCAAACCGCTCTCCTACCAAATAATCCAAAAGATATGGTGGCAAATATTGCTGTTCATTATCGGTATAGAAGCCTAATAAACCTTTACCAAAAATCATTAAAATTAATAAAAAACCAACAACGAATGCCGAGACATAAGTTAAGATTTTTTGTTTGTATTCTGCTGAAAGTTTTTCATCATTGTAAAATCTGTAAAGTCCCAATATCGCAATAAGCGGGAACAATAATTCTACAACCACCAAAATGGAAGACGGTGCACGGAATTTGTTGTAAAGCGGAATATAATCTATAAAAAAGTTGGTAAGAACCTCGAAATTGTGTCCCCAAGCCAAAAATATCGTTAATACAGAAGCACTTAAAATCCAATATCTGTATTTTTTCCAAGCGAAGAAAAATCCTAAAATCGTAAGGAAAATAACAACCGCTCCCTGATACGCCGGCCCAGAAGTTCCCGGTTGCTCGCCCCAATAAGTGAGGGAAGAAAATCCTTGGAAAATACGGTTCATTTCCTCTTGGGTTTGTACATTATCCTGAACCAATTGTTGCACGTTTGCCATCATTTTTTCTGAACCCGGTTCTTGGCTTCCTCCTCCCATTAATCTAGGAATGAACAGATTAAGCGTTTCCAATTTTCCGTAACTCCACATTGTGATGCTTTGCTTATCCAATCCTGATTTTTCGGAATCGTGTCTTTCGTTATTCAAGATTTGTTTGCCTCTTGTAGTTTCTTTTACATATTCGGCATTTGCCAATAATCGTTGCGAGTTCATTCCCACACCGATAGCAAACGCCAATGCCAAAACTGCCGAAGAAATAAAAAAATGCTTAGGTTCTGTTTTTTTCTTCACGACTCTCATTAATTCAGAAATGAATAAAAATGCAAGAGCAATGAAGAGATAATACGTCATTTGTGGGTGATTGGCAGCAATTTGCAATCCCATAAACAAGGCTGTAACAATGAACCCAAGAACGTATTTTTTGCGAATATAAACTAATAAAATTCCTGCTAAAAGCGGTGCAAAATAGGCAATGGTATGCACTTTACCATTGTGCCCTGCTGCGATAATAATATAGAAATAAGTAGAAAGCCCGAAGAATGTTGCCCCGAGCAAAGCGTATTTCCAACTTTTGGTAGCTACCAATCCCAAGAGGAAAAATCCTGCGAAAAGCAAGAAAAGATAATTGGCAGGACGAGGTAGAAAATTCAAAGCGTAATCTACTTGCTTTATCACATCTCCGCCAAACCTTGCTCCGATTTGGTAAGTTGGCATTCCACCGAACATAGAATCGCTCCAATAGGTTTCTGCATCGTTGGTTTTACGAAAATCCAAAAGTTCTTCCGCTCCGCCTCTGTAATGCACAATATCGGGTTGTATAATGGCTTTCCCCGAAATAACGGGATTTACGTAAACAACCGCCATCACTACAAACACAACAAGGCAAGCGATGATATAACCTAAATTTTTCTTATTTCTCAGCATAAGACATTTTATTTAAAACCCTTTCAAAGACTTTTCGCCTTGAAAGGGTAAATGAGTTTTAAACCTAATATTATTTTTTACTTTCCTTTATTTCCTCGTAATCTACGGTTTCTGCATCCCAATTGAAATTTTTATTGATGTTTTTTTTCTCTTCCTTTTTTTGAGTTTTAGGTTGCGGAAATTGGTAAAAAGATTTGAAGAACAAACGCTTGAGAATGTTCCAAACAAAAAAGAAAATAATGGCGGAAAGTATGGTAAGCAGTATGAATTTCATAAAGTTATTTTACTTAGAATTTTTAGGATTTACAATAACGGTAGAAGCTGTTGTACTCTTCATCGTTTGCGATTCTTTACCATCGGAAATGGTTTCCGTTTGGGTGGTTTTTACAGTTACATTTTGGTTGATAATCCAACCTGTATTTTGGTCTATGGCAATTGTCCCGTTTTGGGAAAGTTCAGAACTAAGACTGTGCGAAATACCTTCTTGATTATTTTTATCCGTTTTCTTTGGAATTCCGCCAGTTACGGTTAGATTAGCAATGCCGTTTTCCACGCTTTTTAACGTATAAGTTGTGGTTAGTTTTACGCTACCATCGGCAGATGCATTTTCGGTTTCCGTCCATTTTTGACCAATTTTCGCACCCGCTTTTGGCAAGATTAGGATATTTTGTATAAACTGCTCTTTTATCGTTGCTTCATTAAAACTTGCTTTAAAAGCATTCTGAAACTCTGTTTTTTCCTTAGCTTCTTTTATTTGAGAAGAAGCCGCTGTGGCAATTTTATTATAAATCGCATCGAAACCTGTTATGGAAACAATCTCGCCATTTTCCTTCATTTTCATTTGCAATTTATTTCCGCTAAGAGCTTTATTCATATTCCACATCATTTTCAGATTAGCATCTGTTGGAGCGGCTGCTTTCGTATCAACTGTTATGGTTTTTCCGTTTGCCGTTTGCGAACTGCTTTTCCCGATTAGGTTGATGGAAATATCGTAAACACCATCCTGAAAATCATTTACAGTGAAAGACATATCATCGGTAGATTGGCTGGTTGCAGACATAGATTTGCCATCGGGCCCAGTCATCGTTTGCACATTTCTTTGGAAAGTTACCAAAGGATAAGTTTCGCCTTTTACCAGTTTGAAACCTTGTGTATAAA
>JAUNTR010000108.1:3717-6817 GCA_030538575.1 Cruoricaptor ignavus
TTGGTTATAAATTGGTTCTTTTTTGTCTTACAGCTTCGTAGAGAATTGCTCCACAAGCTACGGAAACATTCAGCGATTGGGTTTTGCCCTCTATCGGAAGTTTTATTTTCTCATCGGAATGATGCAGCACTTCTTTGGAAATTCCCGTTTCCTCGTTCCCCATCACAATGGCACACGGCTCTTGGAAGTTCACATCATATATCAATTTCTGAGCCTTTTCTGTTGCCGAAAATACAGAAACACCACTTTGTTGCAAGAAATCCACAGTGTGAGCCAAGTTTTTTTCCTTACAAATTTTGATGTTATAAATCGCTCCAGCCGAAGTTTTTATCGCATCGGAATTGATAGGTGCTGCACCTTTTTCAGGAATAATCACAGCATCTATTCCTACACATTCGGCAGTTCTGCAAATCGCACCGAAGTTTCGCACATCCGTTAATCTATCGAGGATAAGGAGAAACGGGGTCTTTCCTTCTTCGAAAATTTGTGGCAACAAATCCTCTATTTTATAAAACGGCACATCGGAAATAAATGCGACAACACCTTGGTGATTTTTCCTCGTAAAACGGTTTAGTTTTTCCACAGGAACGTAATTTGCACGAATGCCATGTTTAGCCAATAATTTTTTCAGTTCCGCAATAATAGGACCTTGTAGCCCATTTTGCAGAAAAATTTTATCTATCGTTTTATCGGCTTCTATGGCTTCCATCACTGGACGCAAACCGAATATAAAATCGTCTTTCATTTTAAATTTAATAAAAATTAATTATCCCAAATATCGGATAAACTCTCCGCTTCTTCGAGTTTTTTTTAGATTAAAAAAATGCCTTAATATTTCTCTCCCAAAATGGCTCTCTTCTGTGAAAGAACATACCCATAATGCAGACTTTCGTGCATATTATTGAAAATAATGGCGTCTTGTATGCTCTTCAAATCCAGACCAAAACTTGTGGTGTATGGCGTATAATCCGAGAAAAAATCATCGTCGTAATCCTTTACCAAAACTTTGGAAGTTTCTGTTAATAAAAAACCTAAATCCTCCAACTCCGATGGCGAAACATCCAAATTAGGAAGCGTGCCTTTTTTATAAGTTTCCACCCAACGTTTATCGATTCTAAACGAGTTTCCACTAAGGTAATAATGCAATAATTGTTGCGTGGCAACAGTGTGTGCTATGTTCCAAAAAATATTATTATTGAAACCATCAGGAATTATCATAAGGTCTTCTAAAGAGGTGTTTTGCAATACATTAAGAAGATTATTACGAACTTGCCGATGAGCCTGAAAATGATAATTCATTTTTTCTAATCTGTTTTAAACCCCAAAAATACTTTAATTAATTGAGAATGACAACACACCAAAAATCACGCCTAAAAAACAATGTTTGGATTTAGATTTCATTAATGATTTTAAAACATTAATAATCAATTGAATACAATGTTTTCAACATCATTATTTTTTTAATTTTAAAAAGACACTCCATAATTCTTTATCATCGGGAAATTCTTTTTAACAAACTTTAACTTTATATTGGCATTAAATATGTTGATTTGCGTTTGTTTTTATTGCAACTTTACAAAATCTTAGAAAACCAAAAAGATGTCAGAATTACACCAAGCGGAAGAAATAAAACAACTTACGGAAAAAGTAAGAGAACAGAATTATTTTTTCACACTTTTAAAACAAGAAATCAACAAAGCCATTGTAGGGCAAGAATATATGATAGACCGCCTACTTATCGGGCTTCTCGGTAATGGACACGTTCTATTGGAAGGCGTTCCGGGATTAGCGAAAACATTAGCGATAAAATCTTTGGCAGATGCTGTACAAGGGGCATTTTCCAGAATACAATTTACACCCGATTTATTGCCGGCAGATGTTATAGGCACACAAATTTACAATATAAAAGAAAATGATTTTTCAATAAAAAAAGGTCCTATTTTTGCGAATTTCGTATTGGCAGATGAGATTAACCGTGCACCATCCAAAGTGCAATCTGCCCTACTGGAAGCAATGCAAGAAAAACAAGTAACCATAGGCGAAGAGACAATGTTTCTGCCGAAACCTTTCCTTGTTTTAGCAACGCAAAACCCGATAGACCAAGAGGGAACTTATCTATTGCCCGAAGCACAAAGCGACCGTTTTATGCTGAAATGCAAGATAGATTATCCTGAATTTGAAGACGAAAGAAAAGTAATGAGAATGGTTGCTACAAACCATCAACCTGAGCTGAAACCCGTTATTTCCCTACAAAATATAGTGGATGCGAAACTACTCATCAACCAAATTTATTTAGATGAAAAAATAGAGAAATATATTTTGGATATGGTTTTTGCAACGAGATTTCCCGAACGATACGGACTTTCGGAACTAAAAAACTACATCAGTTTCGGAGCTTCTCCAAGAGCATCTATCAACTTAGCGATTGCTTCCCGAGTTTATGCTTTCCTGAAAAATCGTGCATTTGTGATTCCCGAAGATGTGAAAGCCATAGCAAAAGACGTTCTCCGCCATAGAATAGGATTGAGCTTTGAAGCTGAAGCTGAGGAAATTACAGCTGAAGAAATTACCGATAGGATTCTTGGGAAAATACAAGCACCGTAAATAAAACTTTAAATTAAAAACCTTTGAATAAATTATGAAAATAGAACATCTTGGGATTGCCGTAAAATCATTAGGAATGTCCGATGATTTGTTTGCTAAACTTCTCGGAAAGCCCAATTACAAACAAGAAGCGGTGGAGCGAGAAGGCGTAACCACATCGTTTTACCAAGTGGGTGAGAGTAAAATAGAACTTTTGGAAGCTACCAATACCGATAGTCCAATTTCTAAATTTATAGAAAAAAAAGGCGAAGGCATACATCATATTGCTTTTGGTGTAGAAAATATCTACGATGAAATAGAAAGATTGAAAAAAGAAGGATTTATTTTCATCTCCGAAGAGCCAAAAGAAGGTGCTGATAATAAGTTAGTTGTATTCCTGCATCCTAAATCCACAAACGGAGTTTTGGTAGAATTGTGTCAAGAAAAATAATTTTTTCTTTGCATAATTAAAATAAAGTATTATCTTTGCAAACCAATAAACGAAACGAAAGTTTCA
>JAUNTR010000109.1 GCA_030538575.1 Cruoricaptor ignavus
TTTTTAGTTTAATTAATTTATTTTTCTCACAAACCAACCAAGTGATAAAGCATACAGATGGCAACTTGGTAAAAGATGTGGTTTATTATTGTGCAGGAGAAAATTACCGCTTGCAAACAGATGATTATAAAAGCGATGGAAGTAGTTCTTATGTATCAGAAGATGTGTCTATTTACAATTCGATTATCAATACTTCTGTTGGCGAAATCAATGTGCCTTTTTCTGCATTGCATAGAAATAGTGTGTTCAGCCAAGCGATTAATTTAGGTTTTAATTTTGAGTTTTTCGGAAAAACTTATTCCAAAGTAGTTGTGGGAACTAATGGCAGAATTGTGATGTCCGACAGTCCCGAGTTGGACAATCTGCATAATTCCGCAGAATATACAGACCGACTTTTTAATAGAGACCCAAATTATGCTCAATTGCCTTCTACCAAATATAATCAGGTTTATGTAAATCCTGAGAACAGAGAATTGCCTTTGGCACAGATATTTGCAGGTTTTACCAATCTTCGCAGTCAGAATTCTATTACGTTTTACAAATATAAACCTGTTACTTTTGAGGGAAAAAGAGGAATGCTTTTCACGTTTCAAGAAGTGGTTCCGCATAACGGTACAGGTGGCAATTACGGAGGGCGTTTTACCAGTAGAGTTATTATTTTTGAAGATGGGAAAGTGGTTGTAAATGTGCAAAATAAAATAAGTGTTACCTACAACGCCATTCTCGGGATGCAAAACGAAGATGCTACGGAATTTTTGGTGCCTAATCATAGCGATACGAGATACAATTATAATAATGGCTATTGGAGTAGCGAGTCTGCCACAGCATTTGTATTCACGACTGGAGTTACAAGAACTCCAACTTACGAATGGACAAGAAATGGAGTAGTGCAAAGTTCTACCGATCGTTTTTACAATTTTTCGCCAACTGAAAATACAGAGGAAATTTCGGTGAAAGTTACTTTTGCCGAAGATACCGATGGCTCTTTAACCAAAAGTGGTTTGGTTTTATTTAAAAAAATACAAAAGCCCAATATTACAGCAACTTATGGCAATTGTGGCGAACCTGTAAATCTTACGATAACTAATTTTGATGACCATCCGAGTTTGGTTTACGAATGGTTTTCAGCCGCTGAACCTAATGTTGTTTTGGCAACAGGAAAAAACTATTTGGCAACCCAAACGGGAACTTATTTTGTTAAAATAAAAACCAACGAAACCTCCTCTTATTGTGAAACTTCCGAGTCGATTTCTGTAACTGTGGAATCTGCAATTCCTGTTTTTTCTTTTGATGAAAACAAGGTGTTTTCCTATTGCGACCAAAATGCTTCGGGAAGTAAAACCGTGAATCTTTTATCGGAAATCGGATATTCTACGGGAACAAATTATTCCGTGAGATTTTTAGAGAATGGAGTGGAAATTACGGATTATACAAATTTTATAATCAATTCCGGAGAAACTCTAAATTTGAAAATCGTGGTTGAAACCAATGTAGGCGTTGTTCCAAGTTGTAAATCCGAAAGGAATTTTATTCTTAAATATTTGGCTTTTCCAACCAGTTCTACGATTTACGAATCTGATAAATTATGTTTAGGAACGCCTGATTACACCGTTGCTGATTTCAAAAATAAATATCCACAATTTTCCGATTATCATATTTTGTTTTCTACGAATGGTGTAGATTTCGATAGGGTAGAGGTTAATCCATCGTTTCAATCTTCGGTTTGGATTAAGGTTTCTCATCCCGATTTTTCTTGTGGATTTAATTATCAATTCAATTTTCAATTTTATGCAGAAGTTATTGCTAACCAGTCAACTACCGTTTTTCCTGCGAAATGTGAAACCGATGCAAGATTTGATTTCAGTATTTTGAAATCGGAAATCAATCCAAGTTCATCCGTGGAAATTACCTTTCATCGAAGTTGGGAAGATGCACAATCGGGACAAAATCCGATACAAAGTAGCGATGTTTTTCCTGTTGGCAATTCTACGGTTTATATAAGGGTGAAAGATGTTGTTAAACAATGTGTTGCACTTAATTTTCCTACTTTTGAAGTCAATGTTTTTGCAAAACCGCAATTGAGCCGAAATGTCATTAATTTAGAAAAATGCCAAGGCGAAACGTTTGATTTAACTCAAAATATTAGTGATTTGTTAGCGAGCATTAATCCTGAGATTAATTATGAAATAAAATATTTCGCACCGAACGGAAATCAACTTTCAGGAACGCAAATTACACAATATCAACCGAGCGATTTTGGGGTGAATGGTTTACGACCTTATTTGGAAATTCATTACAATAATTCTTGCTCAGATAAAGTTGATTATCAGTTGGTTTACAATGTTTTACCTCAATCTTTAATTAATGAAATATCGGTTTGTGATGAGGTTTCTTTTTCCTTAAATGAATTTAAAAATCAAGTGATTGCCAATCCTTCGGATTATATATTTACTGATGAAAATGGTGTAGTTCTCAGCCAAGATTTTGCATTAACTACTTTGCCGAAAACCGTAAAATTTTACCTTGAAAATAAATCGACAGGTTGTAAATCTCAGTTGCAAGAAATAACATTCAAAAGATTGAATGATGCGGTTTTAGACCAAACAGAACTGGATTTTACACTTTGTGACATTACCGAAAATCTTTTCGATGGGAAAACGGTATTTAATTTAAGTTCTAAAAATCAGGAAATTACAAGCAATGCTTCAGCGAGTTTTAGATATTATAAAGATGCCAATTTCAACCAAGAGATTACCAATCCCGAAACATATACTAACGAATCTTCTACGGAAATTATTTATGTAAAAGTCAGTATTTCAGGGTTTTGTCCATCGGTTGCGAAAATTAATTTGAAGGTAAATATCCCAACAAAATCCACAACTTTGCAGGATAAATATTTCATTTGTTACGGAACATCAGTTTCCATAAATGCAGGTTCGGAAAATGCTTCTTTCAGTTGGAGTGATGGGCAAAACGGACAAACGGCAACGTTTTCTCAGGCAGGAAATTATTCGGTAACGCTTACCAATTCCGATGGTTGTTCTTACACGCATCAGTTCATTATTTCTGATGAAAATCAACCGAAAATAGATAAAATCAATCAAGATGAAACCAAAATAGAAGTGCTTGCAACGGGCAATTATCCGATAGAATATTCCTTTAATGGGAGTGCTTTTACATCATCTAACATTCTTTTGAACCCAACCGATGAGGAATACGAAATCCGTGTAAGAAGCGTGATAGATGCAGATAACGGCATTTATTGTTTGGGAGAACCAGCTTATATTTTTACGATAAAAGTTCCTAATGCGATAACTCCCAATGGAGATGGTATAAACGATGTTTGGCAAGTGAAAAACCTCGATAAAATGGAGCAAGTGGAACTTGTAATTTTGGATAGATTTGGTAGGAAATTATTTGCTTCTACCGATAAAGATAATTTGGTTTGGAACGGAAAATCCAACGGAAGAGAATTGCCAACGGCAACCTATTGGTATATTGTGAAATGGTATGACCCAGCACGGAAAACCAATGAAATTCAGCAAGGTTGGGTTTTGCTGAAAAATAGAAATTAAAGTTAGGCTAAAATTAAATTTAGAATGAGCGTAAGATAAACACTTACGCTCTTTTCTTTCTCATTTTCAGGGATATGACATTTATCAATCTTGATATTTCTCATAAGGTCAAATGAATGCTAAAAAAAACCATAGTTGTAATTTTACTCGACTTTTATTGATAATTAAACAAAATAACAACAATATGGCAACAAAAACAGAAAAATATGTTTACTCTTTTGGAGGAGGAAAGGCAGATGGAAACGAGTCTATGAAAAACCTCTTGGGAGGAAAAGGAGCGAATCTCGCAGAAATGGCAGGACATAAGGATTTAAAATTGCCTGTTCCACCAGGATTTACCGTAACTACAGAAGTCTGCACCTACTACTATGCAAATAAAAAAACTTACCCTAAAGATTTAGAAAAGCAAATAAAAGAAGCCCTGTCTGAAGTTGAGAATATTATGGGCAAAAAATTTGGAGATGCCAAAGATCCGCTTTTAATGTCCGTACGTTCCGGAGCCAGAAAATCTATGCCTGGAATGATGGATACTGTTCTAAATATCGGTTTGAACGATGAAACTGTAAAAGGACTGATAGAAAAATCTGGAGATGAAAGATTTGCCTACGATGCCTATCGAAGATTGGTAATGATGTATGCTGATGTTGTGATAGAAAAAGCAGGAGGATTAGAACCTGTAAAAGGAATAGGAATCCGAAAAATAATGGATGAGAAACTGGAAGAAGTTAAAAAGAAAAAAGGCGTGGAATTGGATACCGAACTTTCTGCAGAAGATTTGAAAAAGTTGGTAAAAGATTTTAAAACCTTAACCAAAAAATATCTAAAAGTAGAATTTCCAGAAAATCCATGGGATCAGCTAATGGGAGGGATTAGTGCTGTATTTGGATCATGGAATGGTAAACGTGCTGTGGAATATCGTAGAATCGAAAGAATTCCCGATGAATGGGGAACAGCCGTAAATGTACAAGCGATGGTTTTTGGAAATATGGGAGATGATTCTTGTACTGGTGTAGCTTTTACCAGAAATCCAGGTAATGGGGATAATCACTTTTACGGGGAATATTTGGTAAATGCCCAAGGAGAAGATGTAGTGGCGGGAATTCGTACACCTGCACCAATAAACAACGCATCTAAAAACGACCAAAGTAAGCATTTGCAAACCTTAGAAAGATTTATGCCTACCCAATATAAAGAATTGGATGAGATACAGAAAAAACTGGAACAGCATTACAAAGATATGCAAGATATAGAATTTACCATAGAAAAAGGAAAACTATATATGTTGCAGTGTCGGGTTGGTAAACGAAATGGCGTAGCTGCCGTGAAAATGGCAACAGATATGCATAAAGAAAAATTAATAGATACGGAAACTGCAATTATGCGAGTTGCACCAAACCAATTGGTAGAACTTCTTTTACCAATGGTAGATCCCGATGCCGAGAAAAAACATAAACCGATTGCCAAAGGTCTTCCTGCAGGTCCTGGTGGGGCAGTTGGTAGAGTTGTTTTCACTTCCGAAGATGCTGTGGACTGGGCTTTGCGAGGTGAAAAAGTAATCTTGGTAAGAGAAGAAACCTCTCCCGAAGATGTAGATGGTATGCACAAATCCCAAGCGATTCTTACCTCTAAAGGTGGAATGACTTCCCATGCTGCACTCGTAGCAAGAGGTTGGGGAAAATGCTGTATCGTAGGTTGTAGCGAAGTAGAAATTTTAGCAAAAGAAAAAGTCTTAATTACTAATAAAGGTGAAAAAATTCATGAAGGAGATTGGGTATCACTAAACGGTACAAAAGGTTTGGTTTATGAAGGAGTTCTTCCGTTAAAAGCTGTAGATTTAAATAAAAATAATTCCTACAAAGCCCTAATGAAATTGGTAGATAAAACTAAAACTCTAAAAGTAAGAACCAATGCCGATACACCCAAAGATGCGCAACAAGCCGTATATTTCGGGGCAGAGGGTATAGGGCTCTTCCGTACAGAGCATATGTTTTATGGTGAAGGTAGCGAGTTTCCATTATTCTTGCTTCGTAAAATGATTATGGCAACTAATGAAAAAGATAGAGTTGCGGCATTAGACGAACTTTCTGTTTTTGTGAAAAAAGACATAAAAGCTACATTAGAAGTTATGGATGGCAACGCTGTAACCATACGTCTTTTAGATCCGCCATTGCACGAATTTGTACCACACGACAAAACCAAACTTCAGGAATTAGCAAAAGAATTGGGTGTGAGAATGAGCCTACTTAATAGGAGAGTATTGGCATTACACGAAAACAATCCAATGCTGGGACATAGAGGTGTGCGTTTAGGTGTTTCTTATCCTGAAATTACAGAAATGCAGGTGCGTGCCATATTAGAAGCAGCAGGAGAACTGATAAAAGACGGCAAAAAAGCAATGCCAGAGATTATGATTCCTGTAACAATGGGACGCTTGGAACTGAAACATCAAAAGGAAATTGTATATAAAGTTTACAAAGAAGTTTGCGAAAAACTGAAACTTAAAGAAATCCCATATCTTTTCGGAACAATGATAGAAACGCCTCGTGCTGCTATAAAAGCAAACTCTATGGCTCAGGAGGCAGAGTTTTTCTCTTTCGGAACCAATGATTTGACCCAAATGTCTTTCGGTTTTTCCAGAGATGATATAGGTGGATTTTTACCAAAATATTTAGATTTAAAACTTTTAACGGATGACCCTTTCGTTACCATAGACCAATCTGGGGTAGGAGAGTTGATAAAAGTAGCTGTAGAAAGAGGTAGAGATGTGAGGGAAAATCTAAAAGTCGGTATTTGTGGCGAACATGGAGGAGATGCAGAATCTGTGAAATTCTGTCACAAACTCGGGATGAACTATGTTAGTTGCTCGCCTTTCAGAGTGCCCATAGCTCGTCTTGCAGCAGCCCAAGCGGTTATAGAAGACAGGCTTTAGTACAATCTTTTAGATTACAGAAATTAATAAAAACAGTACGGTTCTCCTTTTGGGAAAACCGTATTGTTTTTTTAGAGATATGAAAACAAAAAAACTATTCGTCTCTCTTTTCAGAAAAACGTTTCTATTATTTTTTGAAATCCAAATTATACATTACGTTGCTATAATTATCCAAACTTGCTTTTAGTGAACCTACGGCAAGTTCCGCTTTTAGCAAAACAGGAATATGGTTTTTGTCATTGCTTACCCACATTGTTACGCCTTCTTTTGCTTTAAAAACTCTGCCACTCA
>JAUNTR010000110.1 GCA_030538575.1 Cruoricaptor ignavus
TACTTTTTATGAAACTAAATTATGAATTATGTATTTTAAATTAACAATGCCAAAATTTTAAAATATAATTCATCAATATAATTTAACCAATGCCTATTTACTCTGTTAAAATTTGCTTTTGAGGGATCGGATTTATCAAAGAAATACCAAACAAAATTACTATACTCTCTAAATCTTATGATTTCATCGATAGAGTAACTATATGGATGAAATTCGCCAAACATTTCGTAATCACTTTGTGTGTTTTGTAATCCTTTTAAAGCTAAATACGCAGGTCCACTTATGTCACCAATCTCTTCTGTTATTGTTTTGTAATCCCTTTTGTCAAGCTTTTTGTCATCTCTCCCACGAAATTGCTCCCAAGTTAAATCTTTATATTTATGATCTATAATTTGTTTAGGATTAAAATCATTTTTAAATTTCCAAAATTCGTGTAGTCCAAGCATATGAAATGCTATTCTTCTCAAATAGGTCAGTTTTTTTGCTAAATCATCAATTTCCTTCTTTCGTTCTATTCTTATTGCTTTTTCTGAAAATAGTTTTGAAAATAAGAAAGTGATTATTATGGCGATTAATATTGAAATCGTCGTTATAAGGTTGCTTAAAATCACTGATTTGTCAAAAGAATATGGACAAGAATAATTTTTAAAAATTTCCGAGGAAACCCAAAACACTGTTAGAAAAAGAATAGTTCTAGAAATATTAAATTTTGTTTCTTGGCTCATTTTTAAGCGAGATTTTTGGTATCATTGCCGATAACACTCAAATATACGCATAAAATTCATTCCCACAAACTATTTTCTACAAACTTATTTCTTGCTATACATCAGATAATTACATGTATTTTGAGTTTCAAGATATACCAAATCCACAAAAAAAATCCTCAGGCTGTTTAACAGAAAAAATTCTATATTTTTTTAGATAGGACATGGGCAAGATGCTCGCACCAGCACATGGATTTTATTAGGATAATATATTTATTATCAGATATTTATCTAATAAATTTCAATTCTAAAACTTCGCCCGGAAGTCCGTCAAAATCTTTAAACTCTTTTGATGTAAATCCGTTATTGGTTAAAATTTTTCTTGAAGCCAAATTCTTAGGGTCAATTATTGCGAACAAACTTTTGATTGATTTTTGAGTTTTTGCTTTTTTGATTAAATACTGTCCGATTTTTCCGGCAATTCCTTTTCCCCAATGTTTTGGTAAAATCATATATCCAATCTCGGCTTCACTATTTCCCTTGTTTTCAATGGTGAGTTTTGCAAATCCTAAAAATTCATCCGTTTCAATAGTCAGAATTTTATAGCTTCCGAAATTTTCGTCAAGTTTATTATTTTTTATTAATTTTTCAAAATCTTCTTTGGCTTCCTCTAATTCCAAAGGTCTTTCGGTTATCATTTCCATTACTTTTATATCATTTACGAGTTCAAAGTAGTTTTGAAAATCATTTTTTGAAAATTTTTCAATCTTAAATTCTAAATTCATTTTTTGAGTTTTATTTTTATGCGAAAACCGTTGTTATCGGTTTGGTTTTCGTTTGGCTGTTATTGAATAAACCATTGGTATTTTGTTGTCCAAGTGTTTTATCCGGTATTTTTGGGGTTCAAACTCCGTTGTTTTGTTGAAACAATTGTAAGGCGAATAATCAAATTCGTCGAACGACATTATTTCAAGTCCGTTTTTTATCAGGCTGTTCAGCACTTCGCTTATTCCGTGGTTCCACACGATATACGATTGTGTAATGTCCGCTTTTTTATCGGCATAAGTTCCGTTTTCTGTTGCCAAAATAGCTCCCGAATTGAAATACCGGTACTCAATTTTGTTAAAATCATCGTCAAACATCCATACCACAGGATGAAATTCTACAAATACAAACTGTCCGTTGGGTTTTAGAAATTTAGCAATAATGTTTGCCCATTTGTCGAGGTCGGGCAACCAACCGATGGTTCCGTAACTTGTGAAAATAATGTCAAATTTTTCGTTTAAGTGATTGGGCAAATCATAAATGTCGCAACAAATGAAATTGGCTTTTGTGCGGGTTTGTTTTGCCAATTGCCGGGCACTTTCAATGGCTTTGTCGGACAAATCAACTCCCGTAACATCTGCCCCAAGTCTGCCCAACGAAATCGTGTCCTGCCCGAAATGGCACTGCAGGTGCAAAATGTTTTTCCCTGTTACATCGCCAAGCAAATCCAACTCAATACCGTTCAATGAGGTTTTTCCTTTCAGGAAATTATCAAGGTCGTAAAACTTTGATTTTAAATGTATTTCGGTTTTATTATTCCAAGATTGCCGGTTTATTTCTATGTAATTATCTTCTGTGTTCATTTTCTGTGTTTAGTTTTTAAAGTTACGACTAACGGAGCTAAATTACGAAAAAATGTGGAATGGAAATTAGTGATTGGTCTTGTTGAAATTTTTCCGATGTTTCACATTTAGGTAAAATCACAAAAAAAGAAAATACAACTGAATGCTTTGGGGAGTTTTTTCTAATGCTTTATTTCCGCTTTTGCAAAACCGATGTTAGCTGAAGTTTTTTAATTCAAGATTCCACTTTAGGTTTAAAATTAATTGCGAAATATTTTCATATTTATAACTGTCGTTATCTAAATATCTGATAGCTTGATTTCTGACAATGTAAACACAGGCAATTGACAAAATTATAGAAAAAATTATTTCATATGGAATTCTATTTTCACTTTGAGTAATATTTTGTGCAACTAAATTCCAAAACGGAAGTATAAAAAGTAGTATTGTTGTTGCAATTCCTTTAATTTGAGTTTCCCATTCTTTTTTTCGTGATTTTTCAATAAAATATTTTTGATATTCATCAAGTAATTTTATGTTCAGATTTGAATCGTTTTTAGACAATACAAAATTGTTTCTAAGTGATTCATAAAATTTAAAAATTCGAATTTTTTGAAATTGAGAGGAATTCCAACTTGAAAACCTATTTTCATTTGTACTTATTCCAAGAGCTTTCAATTTTCTCTTTGCATATTTGTTTAAAATGTATATCTCAAGAAAGGTTACTAAAATAATGATTGAATAAATCAACCAAAAAAAATTATTATAAGTTTCGGGAAGGTAGTACATCAATGAAAATGAGGCGGCGGTAAGTATTAATAATGGTACATAAATCCAATATTTTACCTTTTTAAATATGAAATTTTTAGGAAGTAATTCTATATATATCTTTTCTATTTCAATAAATATGTTTTGTGCACTGTTTTCCATAAAATTTCTGCTAACGTTTTGAGGCTTGGCGTTCGGGTGGACAATGGAAACGAAAAAGTTTGGATTTAGGCATTACCCTGCTTTTGGCAATACGATGTTATGCGACGGCGTTCTTTAAGCGAGTTGAATTTGTCTGTCCTCAACTTTTACATTAAACTGTATTTCTGCTTTTAGTGCTTTAAAAACTTTTAAAATGGTTTCAATAGTCGCACTATTGGCATGATTTTCAAGTTTTGAAATTTGTGACTTATTTACGCCGATAATTTTCCCCAAATCATCTTGAGTAAGATTTTGCTCTTTTCTTGTTGCTTTTATCATTCTTCCGAGCAATTCCATTCTCAGTTCGTATTCGTATTCTTCACGTTCTTTTGTCCCCTTTTTGCCTACATATTTGTCTTCCATTTCGGCAAGTGTATATTTTTTCATTTACTTAAATTTTATTTTTGTTTTTTTTTGTCTTTTTCCTTATCCTCAAAATATTTTTTTCTTATTCTTTCCGCTCTCGCAATTTCTGGCGGCGGAGTTTTCTGAGTTTTCTTAATAAATCCATTTGTTGCCAAAACCAACGTGTTATGCTTATCGGTTTTGTCCCAAAATGCTAACAGTCTAATCTGCTTTCCAAAAAATTTGGTTCTAAACTCCCAAATATTTTCGTTTATTTTTTTGAAAAGTTCTGGGTCGTTGGTTTGTTCAGCAACACGGATATTAAAAGTTACTTTTCTTTGAGATTTAGCGTCCAAAGTCTGCATAAATTCGTCAACTTCCTCTAAAAATATGGTTTCAAAAAATTGCATACATTCAATTTGATACAAATATAGTGCAAAAGTTTCAATAATTTGAAACTTTCAAGGGATATTTTTTAAGTTGGATTTTTTGACAGGTCGTGATAGGCTGTCGTATACCCCACAAATATACACATAAACCCCACCATAACAAATCCTTTTTGGAAATTTATTTTTTGTAACTTCGTTGGATAGGGGAATGGGGGAGTGTTTATTTTTGTTCGGCTAATTCCTTTAGTTTTATATTCATTGCTTCAAATCCTTTTTTCGTGTTGTTGTCAATTTGTTTTTTGAAAAAAGGGACAAGAATGCCTGTGAATTTTTCACTTTGTATAAAAGTCGTCGTTCCGTTGGTGTTGCCGATAAGTTCAAATGTATGCTCTCCGTCAAAAAGCCCTCTGAACCATAAATGTCCGAGCCAACGCAGTTCTTTGTTGGTTTCAAAAGTGAGAATTGTTGGTGCAAACGTCATTCCTTTTGATTCGGGTGGTTCAATTCTTGCCGTGATTTTATTCCCAACTTTTACATTTCCTTTAATTGATTTTATGAAAGGATTCCAATTTGGATAGTCATCAAAGTTTGTCAGGATTGTCCATACTTCTGCAGGCGTAGCATTTATTGCTATTTCTGTTTTGATTTCTTTTGCCATTGCCGTTAAATTTTAAAAAATTATTTACTTCGTGTTTTACTTACGTTACAAAGGTCTTGCAAAACAAAAACTTTCATCTTGACAAATATCAAGAAATCATAAAAGTTGTTTTTTTCTAATTCTGCTAAATGTTTCGGGTGTCATTCCAAGCATTGAAGCAATGTATTGTAAAGGCACTTGGTTAAAAAGTTCTCTGTTGTTTTCGAAAAAATAATGGTATCTTTCTTCGGCTGACATTGATAAATGGCTGAAAATTCTTTCTTCTAATGTTACGAAACACTGCGTGATAAACAGTTTTTCCAATTCGTGCCACTTGGGGACTAATGTTCCGATTTTTTTGTAATCCGCTTTTGAAATGGAGTGGATTTCTGTATCTGCCAATGCCTGAATGGATAAACGGGCAGGTGTTTCAAAAACAAAACTTGATAAGTCTGTTGAAAAATATCCCTTTGTTGAAATCCATTGGGTAATTTCTTTTCCGTCAGCCGATAGATAATACATTCGCAAAAGTCCTGTTTGTACAAAACTTAAATTGTCGCATTTTTCGCCTGTTGTTAACAAAAAATCTCCTTTTTTAATTGTAGCCGGTTGGAATAACCCGACTATCTTTTTTAAGTCATCTGCATCAATAACCCCAAAGTAAGATTTTATATATTGTTCAAGTTCTGTCATTTTTTTGAGGATTTGGGAAAATTACCCCCGCTGGCGTGAGCATCTTGCTCGTATCTTTTTAATGCCCCCCGCTGGTGCGAGCATCTTGCTCGTATCTTTTTAATGCCATACAGCTTTTTTTATTAGCAACGGCAAAGATAAAATAATTTTCGTCTTATGGGAATGTGTTTTTTTTGTAACTCCATTGACACGAAACTTTACTTTGCAGGCACGAGCAGGACGCTTGCGCCAGCGGCTAGAAACCTATTTTATATTTAGCAATACCAAAAATTAATATTTGCTATTGTTTTTCTTTACTTTAGATATAACATCGAGTAATTCGTATACGGTATTAGAACCGTCTGCAGGTGGTTCGGCAAGGATAGTCTTTTTCAATGATAATCGGTATTCGTAACCTTCTTCGTGTTCAAATCCTCTTATCTTTGATACTCGCCAACTTTCTGTTTGTCCATTACTCAGGGTAACAAACATGTACTGCAAATTTATCAATTCGCTACTCGGTACTATTGTTCCAAGTCTCCATTCAGTTTCTGCTGCAACAGAAACTATCTCAGTCGATACTTTGTCTTTCGGTGTGTCATCTAACAAGCAACTTACAAGTGCAAGCGGAATGATAACTAACATTAACATTTTCATTAAATTTGTCATAGGCATGTTTCTTTTTGTTGTTAATAATGTGTTTTTATTGTGGTGTACAGCACGGAACTAATATAGAAAACAAATTTCATATACGCAACTATTTTTCGTGTATTCGATGTTAAATTATTATTTAGTAGCATTATTTATTGTGTTTTATTATGAAACAATCGATAAATAGTGAATATGCGTCATATTACATTTTTCTTATAAACTTCATAAAACGAAAAATAATATCTGTAAAAAAAATGTCTTTCCGAAAATATTTTTACGTGTTCTTTAGTGATAATATAAACGAAAAATCCCTGCGGAAGTTTTTTTTTCGCAGGGAAATTTTTATAGTGTAGCTACAATTTATCAGTCTTCGGGTTCACTGCCAACGCGAGCGTCCACTCGTGTCAACAGACAAAAAGAGAATATAAATAGAGGGTGTCCGAAAAGGTCGTTTTTGAATGAAGCTGCATTTTTAAATTACTGAAAACAAGAGTTTTATATTTAAAAAAAACACTAATATCAGACTTTTCGGACACCCTCAACGTTTTTTTATCAGTCGTCAGGCAAAAGATACACCTGCTCATTTGGCTGCCTCTTTTCTACATCCTTTACAAATACACATAAGACTGTGGCGGAACAACATTAAAATCGTCTTTTATATTAAGTGGTTTTTTGTATTTCTTTATGTTCTTTATTTTTATTGCGTGTGCAATCGCCCTATCTGCAAAGTATTTATAAAAAAAGTCTTCCGAAATCCCCGAAAACTGTTTCGTTTGCTCCCAAATTTCA
>JAUNTR010000111.1 GCA_030538575.1 Cruoricaptor ignavus
TAGAAAAAATGAATGAAGAATAATCAATGAAAGTTCCGTAGGAACGCCCTGTTAATAGAATAAAAATGAACAATCAATGAAAACTCCGTAGGAGAATTCTGTTAATAGAAAAAATGAATGAAGAATAATCAATGAAAGTTCCGTAGGAACGCCCTGTTAACAAAATTATTTACATCCCTTAAATACAAATTTATGAACAAAAAATTAACATTCGGATTACTATTCTTTGCCATTACAACGGTCTATGGTCAAGAAGAAAAAAATGTATCCTTAGACCCCGATATTTGGTTGTACAAAGCATCTGAGCAACCTTTGGATGCGGTGGTTTTAGATGCCGAAGCACATTTTGATAAAGTTGGAAAAACAAAGGCTTCGGGTTACAAAAGATTTTTACGTTGGTGGCATCGGGCGAACGTAAACAAAACCGCTTATGATGGTTATGCAAAAAATTTATCCCATTACAGCGTAGATATTCACAAAAAGAAAATCAACAATAGTCTTACTTCAAAAGGTTCTTCCAAATTCAGTACTTGGGAAGCAATGGGACCATTTAGAGAAATTGGCGAAGCAGGAAAAGAAGTGCAAGAAAATAATTTGGGTCGTCTAATGTCGATTTCTATCGGTGGAGAAAATAATAATATTTTGGTCATTACCTCTGATGGTGGCGGTCTTTGGAAATCCCTAAATGATGGTGGCACTTGGCAAGATATGTCTGCAACTTTGCCTACTTTGGATTTGTCGTATGCTTCTATGGCACCATCTAATACCAATATTATTTACACCACAGAAAATGCAACGGCTACAAAGGGAACAGCACGATTGTTCCGCTCTACAAACGGAGGTGGTAATTTTGAAATGATGAACGGACATTCATTAGTTTCGCCAAAAAAAATCTTAGTAAATCCTGAAAATTATGATGAGCTTTGGGTTTGTGCTGCTTACTCTCTTTGGTATTCGCAAGACGGCGGAAGAACTTTAACCCGAGTAATTAATAACAATAATTTGGATGAGTTTTTCTATGATATTACCTTCAAACCAGGAGATAATAGTGTGATTTATTCATCCAGTAACAAGAAAGTTTATAAATCTACCGATGGCGGAAAAACCTTTTCGGGATTAGATAATCTTAATATTTCTAATGTTACTCGCCTTGCAACCTTAGCCTCAAATCCTGATTTAATTTGGGTGGCAGAAAAAGGTTTCGCTTCCGATAGAATACATCAGTCCTCAGACGGCGGAGCAACTTTCACCACAAAAACCGAAGGAAATTATGTTGGATATTGGCCAACTAGAAATATGGCATTTGCTATTCACCCGAATTATCCGAACGTCTATTATTTAGGTGGAATTAATTTTTACCGCTGGTCCGAGAATCACCCAAGAGGCAGTCGTTGGCAAATGCAAACTAAAATACACGCTGATATACAAGAGATAAAATTTGTAGGAAACGCTCTTTATACCGTAACAGATGGCGGAATTTCCAAAATTACCGATGATGATTCTACACCTTTTGCAGCGACTTTTAATACATTATTTTTGAATCAATATTTGCCTGTAAAACAAGTATGGAGGCTCAGTACTTCTAAAACAGGAGTGGAGCGGGTAATCTACGGAAGCCAAGACAATGGAACCGCTTGGTACAACAATGGCGTTTGGGAGCAATTGGCTGGTGGAGATGGTGGCAGCTGCGTTATTCATCCTGAAAATCCAGATATTTATTACGGAACAGTTTGCGTGGTAAAAGGCGTGGTATCCAATGCCTCAGGTTTTGTCGCACCATCTATCGTGGAAACCGATACAGAATATATTTTCCCGTTGGAGATAGATGCCAAAAATCCTTCAACGGTATATTATGCCAGTCAGCAAGTTTTCAGGCAAAATTCTCCAACTTCGCAGTGGGAACAAGTTGGGAATTTGGTTTGGCCAGATAATACTTACTACACTTCTATCGACCAAGTTAAAGTTGCTCCGTCTAATTCCAATGTAATTTATGTTGTGAATAATATTGCGGATAGAACAACTTTGGACAGAACAGCAATAGTTTATAAAACCAATGATAAAGGTGCGAATTGGACAAAAATAACTGTGCCAGTAGGTGCAGATGAAATAAAAGACTTAGCAGTACATCCATCAAAACAAGACCAAATAAGCATTGTTACAACTTTAAATAAAATTTTTGAGTCTAAAGATACTGGTGCAACTTGGTCTGAAATAAACACTGGTACTACAAATGAACCGCTTTATGCCATAGCCTACGACGGTACCGAGAATAGTGGTAAATATTTTACTTCCATTGGGAAAGTATATTATACATCAGATGAAGATATTGCTCCGATTGATCTTTCGGGAAACCTTCCATTAGTACAAATAAACGATATAGAAATCAATCCAATTCTGAAAAAAGTGTATATCGGAACTTATGGTCGAGGTGTTTTCAAAGCCAATCTTTATGAATATGAAACACAAGGAACAGCATCTGAAACTGTGAAAAAAGAAGATGTTTTGGTTTATCCAAGTCCTTTCAAAAATAAATTGTATTTAGAATTAAAAGGACAAAAAAACTCAGTCCCATTTGAGGTTTACGATGCCGAAGGGAAATTGGTACATAAGGCAACTGTAAACGGTAAAACAGAAATAGACACCAACCATTGGCAATCGGGGATATTTATTGTTAAAGTAAAAAAAGGAAACCAAACTATTACAAAAAAAGTATTGAAAAATTAAAATTTTAATCAGCGGAAATCCCTTTTAATTAAGGGATTTTTGTATTTTAATTGAAATTATTAAACTAATATATAATGAAGAAACAATTATTTTTATTGGGAATTTTTGTGTATAGCTTTGCAACCGCACAAAATACCGAGGAAAGGGAACATAAAATAGACAGTGTTGTAATAAAAGGAAGAGCGAGAATAGCACAAGAAAGAAAAGAATTTATAAAACACGCCCAAAGTACAGAAGTCTTAGGAAGCTACGATTTGCAAAGAAATGACCCGATTTTGATAGACCAAACTTTGGGAACAATGGCAGGCGTTCAGGTGGATAAAAGAACGCTTTTCGGCGGACAAAGATTGGTAGTTCGAGGTTATGGAAACGACCAAAAATTCAACAATTGGGGCATAAAATCTTATCTGAACGGCATACCACTTACCCAAGCAGATGGAACCACGATTTTGGAAGATGTAGATTTTTCTTTAATCAATAATATCGAAGTGGTAAAAGGGCCAGCATCAACACGATATGGTGGCGGAACTGGTGGAACGGTACTTTTTCAAATTTTGCCTGACAACCAAAAAGGAACATCGCTTTCGCAAAATTTTGCTGTCGGTTCGTTTGGTTTTTCGCAATCCAGAACTAAGTTGAGCAGTGCAGGAGAAAATTATTCCTTACTCTTCAATTACGGAAATTTGGAAGCCAAAGGTTTCCGCCCGAACGGGAGAAGCCAGAAAAATCAATATACATTTTTGGGTAATTTTAAACTGAATAAAAAACAAGCTATTTCGGTTTTCGCTTCGCATAATTTTTCTTACGAAGGTGTTTCAGGGCAAATTCCTTATAAAGAATATTACGAAGGAAAAGATGAAGGAAGTGCAGCGTATATCGTAAAAAATGCAGGAAACGAATTTAGAACCAGTCGATTTGGTATTAGCCACGATTGGAAGATTTTACCCAATTTGGAAAACAATACTTCTATTTTTTATTCTCATATCGATTCCAAGAGGATTTCATCCGGTGCTTTCGAGATTATTCAAAATCCGAATTATGGTTTTCGTACCGATTTCAAATGGAGAGAAGATTTAGGAGAAAATTTCAAAAACACTTTGGAATTTGGGGCAGAATATCAAATTTCTCGTCCATTGGTTACCAATTTCCGATTGAGCGGAACAAATCCTAACGAGCCCTTGGAAACCAGAGGAATACGCCGTACAAGTTATTTCCGACAAAATAATATGCAACTTTCTCTTTTTGCTATTAATCGATTGACTTACGAGCCGTTACAACTTTCGCTTATCACGGGGATTAGTGGAAACAGATTGCATTATGACAGAGAAGATTTACTCGCTTTGCCAGCTTTGGTTACGGGATATGCACAAGATTTATCGGTAAACAAAAAATTCCCGATGGCATATACGCCACAGTTGGCTTTGCAAAAACTTTTGGGCAAGCAAATTTTCACGCTTACTTATAGCGAAGGTTACAACTCGCCAACCACAGTTACCGCTTTTATACCAGCAATTGGTCAGGCAAATGACAATTTGAAACCCGAACGTGCCAAAATGTGGGATTTCTCCGTACACGGGCTTTTAGCAAATACAAAATTGGATTATCAAATCTCTATATTTTCTATTGATACCAATGATAAATTATCCCAAGTTTCCGCCATCGATCCAGCTGTGGGAACTTCCTACAACTATTGGGCAAATACAGGAAAACAGCGTAACAAAGGCGTAGAAGCAAGTATTGGATATGTGTGGAGAATGCAGAGTAAATTTTTGCAAAAAATAGAACCTTCCGTTAATTTTTCTTATTATGATGCCAAATATACCAATTTCCAAAATGTAGATAATACGGAAGATTTTAGTGGAAATAGAGTAGTGGGCGTTCCGAAAGTGAAATATTCCGCAGGATTAGATTTTGATGTTTTCAATGGATTTTATCTTCAAAATACATTCAATTATTTAGGAGCGGTTTATTCGGATTTTGCCAATACCAATTTGGTTAAATCTTATTATTTACTCAATGCCAAAGCGGGTTATAGAGGAACTTGGAAGAAGATGGATTATGATATTTTCTTAATCGGAAATAACCTAACAAACCAACTGAATTACACGTTTTTATTCTTAGGAAATAATGCCAATGATGTAGATAGAGGTTCGCAATATGGCAATGCACCAACAGACATTACACCTGGTCCTAAAAAAGCTTATTTTTGGGGTGGAATGACTCTGAAATATAATTTCTAATAAAATTCACTTATAAATAAAAATCCGACGGAAAAAGTCGGATTTTTTATGATTTTAATTAAAAAATAAATTATTTTTTAGCTTTTTCATCCAAAGCGTTAGGGTCTATTTTTCCTTTTATATAAAGTACCGATCTACCATTTGCAGGGTCGTTGGAATAGACTTCTATCAATCTTTGGAACTCACCGTTCAGCTGTGTGTTGTAGCCTACTTTTATTTGTGCTGTTTTTCCGGGCAATATTGGGTCTTTGCTCCATTCAGGAGTTGTACATCCGCAAGATGCTTGTACTCTACTGATAACCAATGGTTTGTCGCCTGTGTTTTTCACCGTGAAATATCTGTGACCTTCCGCTCCTGTTTTTACAGTTCCGTAGTCGATGGTAGTTTTATCGAAAGAAATGGTTTGTGCAGAAGCAAAAGCTATAGTTCCTAAAATGGCAACTCCGGCAAATAATTTTTTCATAATTTTTAAAATTTTTGTTTTTAAACTTAGATTAAAATAAGAGGCAAAGTTAAAAATATATTTAATATTATACCTCAAAAAAATACCTTTTCCCTATTTTTGCAAAAATAAAGCCAAAAGAAAAATTTTATGCAGATTTCAGAAAAATATAATCCACAGGAAACAGAAAATAAATGGTACAACTATTGGATGGAGAATAAATTTTTCCATTCCACGCCAGATGACAGACCGCCTTATACCATTGTAATTCCTCCGCCCAACGTTACGGGGATTCTCCACATGGGACATATGTTGAACAATACGATACAAGATGTTTTGGTTCGTCGTGCGAGAATGCAAGGTTTCAATGCCTGTTGGGTTCCTGGGACAGACCACGCTTCGATTGCAACGGAAGCCAAAGTTGTGGCAAAACTGAAATCTGAAGGTATCAATAAATCCGATATTACCAGAGATGAATTCCTAAAACACGCTTGGGAATGGACCGACAAATATGGCGGAACAATCTTGGAACAACTGAAAAAACTCGGTGCGTCTTGCGATTGGGACAGAACTCGTTTCACGATGGAACCGAAACTCTCTCAGCAAGTTGTAAAATCTTTTGTGGATTTATATAATAAAGGATTGATTTACAGAGGTTACAGAATGGTAAATTGGGATCCAGAAGCGAAAACCAACATTTCTGATGAGGAAGTGATTTTCAAAGAACAAAACGGGAAACTTTATTTCCTTAAATATAAAATCGAAGGAAGTGAGGAATTTCTTTCCGTAGCAACCACTCGTCCCGAAACCATTTTTGGAGATGTTGCGGTTTGCATTAATCCCAATGACGAAAGATATTCGGACTTGAAAGGGAAAAATGTAATTGTCCCGATTGTAAACCGTGTTATCCCGATTATCGAGGACGAATATGTGGATATAGAATTCGGAACGGGAGCGTTGAAAATTACGCCGGCACACGATATTAATGATTATGAAATCAGGCAAAAGCACAACTTACAAATAATAGATTCTTTGGATGATGACGCCAACCTAAACGAACACGGATTGCACTATGCAGGAAAAAATCGTTTCGAGGTAAGAAAACAAATTGCAAAAGAATTGGAAGCGAACAATCTATTATTAAAAGCCGAAGATTATGTGAATAAAGTTGGAACTTCCGAAAGAACAGGTGCGGTAATCGAACCAAAAATTTCCGTGCAATGGTTTCTGAAAATGTCGGAAATCGCAAAACCTG
>JAUNTR010000112.1:0-2076 GCA_030538575.1 Cruoricaptor ignavus
CCAATTTCAATCATTTTTATTTTTAATTTTATTGAAGTAATTTTGGCGAATGATTATCCAAACACTTTCTATTCTCAATTTCAAAAATCATACGGAGCAGCGGTTCGCATTGTCCCCACAGATTAATTGTTTCGTGGGAAACAACGGCGTAGGAAAAACCAACGTGCTAGATGCTCTGCATTATCTATCCGTAGGGAAAAGTTTTTTGGGCATTTCGGATTTCCAAAATATAAAAACCGATGAGGATTTTTTCAGTATAGAAGCCAAAATCCAAAACCAAGAAAAGGAAGACATCATCAAAATCTTATTACCAAAAGAAGCCAAAAAAATCATTAAAAAAAATGATAAAAATTACGACCGAATTGCCGATCACATCGGCTATTTGCCAAGTGTGATGATTTCGCCCTACGACTCCAATCTCATCTCGGATTCCGGGGAAAGTCGCCGCAGATTTTTGGACAGTATGATTTCGCAAACTGATTACGAATATCTGCACAGCCTTATACAATATCAAAAAACTTTGCAACAAAGAAATGCTCTGCTGAAATATTTTGCGAAAAACAGAACTTTTGACCGAGATTCTTTGGAAATTTACAATACACCACTTTGCAATTACGGCACACAAATTTTTGAGAAAAGAAAAGCGTTTATAGAAGACCTAAATCCTGTGGTTCAAAACTTCTACGAAACCATTTCGGGAGCGAAAGAACAGGTTGCATTGCAGTATCAATCGCATCTTTCGGAAGACGATTTCCCTAATCTTTTGTCGCAAAATATAGACAAAGACCGTGTGCTAACCTACACTTCCAAAGGCATACACAAAGATGATTTGCTCTTTGAAATGAATGGCAATTTGCTGAAAAAATTTGGATCGCAAGGGCAACAAAAATCCTTCTTAATCTCACTAAAACTCGCTCAGATAAAAAGAATAAAAGAACTAACGGGGAAAAATCCGATTTTGCTTTTGGATGATATTTTCGATAAATTGGATGACCAAAGGGTTTCGCAGTTAATCACGCTCATTAATCAAGAAAATTTCGGGCAAATGTTCATTACCGATACACATAAAGAACGCACGGAAAATATTGTGAAAAGAATAAATGAAGAAAGTAAAATTTTTGAACTTTAATGTTGAAAAATCCTTAAAAATGAGAAGAAAAAAAAAAGAATTTCAAAGTTCGGAATTGGTAAAATCTTTCGCCCAAATCTATGGTTTCGAGGACAAATTGTTGGCTTTGGAAATCAAGGATTTTTTGGAAATCTACTTGGATTCTGCTATGTTTGAAGATATAGAAAGTGTAAACCTTAACCAAAAAATCCTCGCAATAAAAGTTTTTTCACCTTTATTGAAAAATGATTTGCGACTCCGAAAATCTTTTTTATTAAAAAAAATACAAGAAAAATTCGGTGAAAATCACATCAATGATCTTCTGATTTTGTAGAAGCTTTTTCCATCATTTCCTTCGCTCTTTCATCCAAAACTCGAGAACGAATTGGTATGAAAAATAGCAACGGATTTTTAACAAAATATCGGAATACCGCAACGATAATCTCTCTTCCCTCGCTCATATTCACCTTTCGGGAACGGAATGCCAACAACATCGACAAGCCGAAACTCACTATAAAATTGAAAAATCCGATAAGGAAAACCGTAACGAAACATATCCAAAAGGTTTCCATTGCAACGGAAAATTCTGCCCCGTACAATCCTAATGCAAAATTGCCCGCAGCAAAAGTTATGTGGCGAATATCTATATCTATTCCTAAAAATTTGCCCAAAGGCCCTGTAACTCCCAAAAAGACACCAAACCAAGCATTGGAAACAATTCCTGCCCAATTTCTATGATAATATCGGGATAGCGATTTCGCAAATTTTTCACCCAAAATTTTGTTGATGAGCGGGTTTTTGGCAATCCTTTGTGGCATTTGGTAATACACCGAACTGTTGCCTACGCTCCCTGCAATAATCCCTGAAATGAAAAGATAAAACCCTGCAATACAAGCGTGGAACAATGCTTTGGATTCAAATGGGTCTAAATCCTTTAATAATGTAGAAGATTTATCCGTCGCAAAATT
>JAUNTR010000112.1:2176-4041 GCA_030538575.1 Cruoricaptor ignavus
CATCTTTAACACACAAAGCGAACCTACGATAACTCCACCAGCACTGGCTTTCCAGAACATTTGCAGATAATCTTTAATCCCCGATGTTATATAATGTACGCCCGTTTCTGCCGTGTGATTGGTAATGAGATGGGAAATGAGCCGAGTATTATCGTTGAATAATTCCGCAACATCATTTTTATTGGATTTGTATTTTAAAATATTGAATACCAAAGATATAGAATTGCGAATCTCATCTTCTTCGGAATTAATAACCAAAAGATTAATAACTTCTGAAATCCTTACAACTTGTTGCCTTATTTTCAGAAGAGATTGATTGGTTTTACTGGAAATTCCATATTTATCCGAATTCTTGAAAGCCTCTTCTACAAACGCCAAACATTGCTCCAAATATATTTTTATTTGCTTATAATGTTCGCTTTTAGCACTGAGGTAAAATTCGGGATTTTTGCGAAACTCAACTTTCAGCAAATCCATTTCGTCTTGCAAAGCCAAAAAAGGATTATCGAAGTTTTTGTAATTCGGCACCATATTCATCACTTCTATATCCAAAGCATTGCCAATCGCTCGCCAAGCCAAAATATTAGCAGAAAAAACCAACTCCCGAATCACTTTCTTTTTTCGGATAAATCTGCTGATTCCTAAAATTTCAAAAACCTCTGCCAGTTGGTTTTCAGGAATGTTTTTCAAGTATTCCAAATCTTTGCCAGGTCTTACCGAGATGTAATCTACCAAAAACCAAATGGAATTTTCGTTTTCTACCGGTGGCAAAATAGAATTAAGCACCCGTTTCCTAAGCTCTGGAACAAAGCCATTTTCCGAGATAATATTGGCTTCGGTAAGTGATAGATTAAATGGTTTCCCATCAAATAAATTTCTAAGGTAATAACCGAAATTCTCTGCGATTTCTTTGTCTTCTTTAAAGAAATCTAAAACCTCATCGAAACTCACTTTCTTCACTCCCTCGAACACTTCGTATAGAGGGTCTAAAGATTTGGTTTCAGTTCTAAAACTGAAATATTTTCTTAGAACACTTTGGAATGTAGATTTATGGGAAGTAAAAAACTTCATTTATTTTTGGTTTTATTGTAGCTTTATATTATTCATTTGCCTTAGAATCCAACTGTGTTTTTTCTTCAAATACGGTGTTGGATTTTTAGGATTATATTTTTGCGGATTTGGTAGCACAGTCGCAATCCACGCCGCTTCGGTTTTGGTAAGGTCTTTTGCCGATTTGCCAAAATAGTATTCCGCAGCGGCTTGTACACCGAAAACGCCTTGCCCCATTTCTACGGAATTAAGGTAACGTTCGAGGATAATTTCTTTGCTCCAAACACTTTCGATGATAAAAGTGTAAAACGCTTCCAAACCTTTTCTCAGCCAACTTCTACCTTGCCAAAGAAAAATATTTTTCGCTGTTTGTTGGGAAATTGTACTGCCTCCTTTCAGTTTTTTACCACTTTCGTTATCTTTATAGGCTTTTTCTATCGCCTTGTAATCGAAGCCTTTATGATTAAAAAACAATTGGTCTTCCGATGCCAAAACCGCCTTTTTCACATTGTCGCCCATTTCATCATAAGGAATATAATCTCGTTTCAGTTTTCCGTATTTCAGGATGCCATCAATCTGTGTTAAGGTAATTGGCGGATTGAAAAATTTCCCTGCAACAATTCCCAAAACATTTAGAATAATGACAATATATATGAGTCTCTTAACGAATTTCCACATAAGATTTCGGATGAAATATTTCGGCAAAAATAAGAATTAAAAAAAGATTAATACGCCGATTAATTAATTTCTTTCAGAAAAATTAATTGATGTTCAGGAAGCAATTCGGGATGAAAAATTTTCACATAATCCTTCAA
>JAUNTR010000112.1:4141-6655 GCA_030538575.1 Cruoricaptor ignavus
TGCTACTTCCCTTTTCTTTCCCCGATAACGAATAGATTTTCCCATCTTGGAACACCTTCATTTTTGCATAATTAGGATTGATGCTCAGCAGACTGCTCTTCGTTTTATGCGTTCCTGCATTTACCCAAATCGTGGCGTTTTCTGCTTTGGTAAAAACTTCCTCAAAACTTGTAGGAACTGCTTTAGTATCATCATTATCTTTCAGAATATAATTGGCTCCCGCATCTGCAATATAATTTGCCAATTGAGTTTTCCCACCAGGTAAAAACCACTGATTTCCATACATTTCGTTCGCCAAAACCGTAGGTTTATCCATCGGTTTTTCTGTTATTTTTTTTATGGAATCGTAGGAAGTTTGTATCTTTTTATAACTTGCAACAGCCTCTTTATCTTTACCTAAAAGTTTCCCAAAAACTAATAAATATCGAGATTTATCCAAAGGATTCTGCTCCAAATATTCATCTAAGAAAATAATTTCTATGCTGTTTTTTTTCAATAAATCATAAGTATTCTCGAAGCTGGAAATGTAGTTCGTGAAAACAGCATCGGGTTTTAGAGCGATAATTTTTTCGATATCGTATTTCTGTTCGCTTCCCACATTTTGTATTTTACCATCTTTTATTAATTGATGTATTCTTTCTGAATAAATGTATTCGGGACTCGATATACCAATGATTTTCGATTGAAAATCCAACTCCAAAAAATAGCCCAACAAGCTGGAATTAAGCAAAATCACTTTTTTGAAAGGTAATCGGTCGGTTGGAATTTCATAATTAAATTTCCCAGATTGTAATTTCAATACCTTATTTTCCTCTTTAAACTTCACGTTTTCAGAGATAACTTGCCAATCTGCAACGGTGTTTTTTTGCTCTTTTTTACACGAGAATAAAACCGTAAGTAAAAAAAATAATAATATTTTTGATTTCATTTTCCAAAGAAAAGAAAAAAGTTGTATATTTGCAAACCGTAAAACGATAATGGACGCGTAGCTCAATTGGATAGAGCGTCAGATTACGGCTCTGAAGGTTGAGGGTTCGACTCCTTCCGCGTTCACTAAAAAAGAAATCCCCTATAAACAGGGGATTTTTTGTTTCTTATATTTTCCTTAGTTTACTTATTCAGATTATCTATAAAAGTTCTTGTAGCTTCGGAGTTCCAATCTTTCGTGGCTTCTTCTTTTAATAAAATATGCCCGTTTTTGTCCAACAGAAAAGTAGTCGGGAAAACTTTTGGCAAAATTTTGCTGTTTATTGGGCTTTCTGCAACGTAAACAGGAGCGGTGTAATTGTTTTCCGCCACAAACTTTCTCACCTCATCCTCTTTATCCATCATCGCAATAAGAACGAAATCCATCTCGTCTTTTTTACTATCATAGAGTTTTTGTATGCTCGGCCATTCTTCTCGACACGGTGCACACCAAGTTCCCCAAAAATTAAGGAACAGCATTTTCTTTCCTTTGAAATCTTTCAAGTTGGCATCAGTTGTATTTATACCTTTTAGTTGCACGTTGTAGTCGGCTTCTTCTACGGTTACGGCACTTTTTATTTCAGCAACAGGAAATAAAAATTCTCTGACTTTCGGCGAAAAAGCCAACGCCCCAATAATCACCAATAATACAATATAAATGACATTTTTTTTCATAAATTATTTTGAGAAGTTACACGTTTGGAAATTATATTTTAAATAAAAACGAAACGTAATTTCTTAATCTAAATTAAATCCAAAATTTCTTCTATCGCATCTTTACCACGATTTCTGGCGTAATAAACTTGCAAATCGTTATAGAACGTTTCTCTTGGATAAGTTTCAGGATTTTCTTTAAATTTTTTCAAAAGTTCCAAACCATATTTCGGTCTTGGCCCCCAATGGTTAATCACATTATAATCCTTATCCAGTAAAATTATAATCGGGATAGATTGCGTTCCGTTGGTCAAAAATTGGTCGATAAGAGAAGTATCATCATCTCGTAAGAAAATTTTCACTTCATTTTTTCCTTCAAAAAATTTGGCAACGGCTGGCACAGTAGCACTTGCATCGCCACACCACGCTTCAGAAATAATTAATATTTTTCCGTCAAAATTTTTATTTGCCAAAGTTTCCGCTTGGCTTTCATCTATTTTAAAGGTTTTCAGCGTGCGGTTCATCCTTTGGATACCGAGTTCGTAATAAGGTTTTTTATTGGTTTCCTCTTCATTCTTCGGATGATTTAGTCTTTGCTCCGCAGATTGCATATACTCATCGAAAGTAAGAGCTTTTTCCCAGTAGTTTTTCATTTTTTGATAATTTTAGAATTATGTTTAGTTTGAGTTTTTTCTCAGTTATATTTCATTACAACTTTCTAATTTTATTGATGAGAAATAAATCTGCCAAAACAAACGCTGCCAAATTTTCCACCACAGGAACAGCTCTCGGCAACACACAAGGGTCGTGTCTGCCTTTGCCTTCTACGATTGTAGGATTTCCCGTTTTATCAAAACTATCTTGCGGACGAAGGATGGTTGCAATCGGTTTGAA
>JAUNTR010000113.1 GCA_030538575.1 Cruoricaptor ignavus
TTTACCGCAATTGCTAAACCGCCTTCGGAAGTTTCTTTAAATCTCTCATTCATACTTTGTGCTGTGTCCCACATAGATTGTATTACGTTGTCCAAAGAAACTTTGGCTTTTTCGGGATCGCTTTCCAATGCAATATTTGCAGCGGTTATTGCCTTCATTGCTCCCATCGAATTTCTTTCGATACACGGGATTTGCACCAATCCTGCAATAGGATCGCAAGTTAGCCCTAAATGATGTTCCATCGCAATTTCTGCAGCCATTAGAACTTGCCCTGGAGTTCCGCCCATAATCTCTGTAAGTCCCGCAGCTGCCATTGCAGAAGAAACGCCGACTTCGGCTTGGCAACCGCCCATTGCTGCAGAAATAGTTGCATTTTTTTTGAAAAGCGTTCCAATCTCGCCTGCAACTAAAAGAAAACGAATAATATCCTCATCCGAAGTGTGTGGTGTAAAGGCTTGGGAATACATAAGAACCGCAGGAATTACGCCACTTGCTCCGTTGGTTGGTGCAGTAATAATTCTACCGAAACTGGCATTTTCCTCATTTACAGCAAGTGCAAAACACGATACCCAACGTGTAATTTGGTTGAATGCTTTATCGGAATTGATAACCGCCTGAAACCACTCTTCCATATTATTATAAGGATAATTTTCCAAAAGTCTTTGGTTGAGTTGTGGTGCACGGCGAGTTACATTTAATCCACCTGGGAGAATGCCTTCTTTGTTCACACCTTTGTAAATGCATTCTTTTATTTGTTGCCAAATATAAAGAGCTTCGGCTTCGGTTTCAGTTTTGGTTCGCCAACTTTCTTCGTTCAGAAAAACCAAATCCGATATTTTATTTAAGCTAAGTTTTTCGATATTTTTTTTGATGTCTGCTCCGCTATGGCAAGGATACAACGTTCGGATACAAACCGATTCCATAGTGTTTTCGTCTTTGGTTGCTACAAAACCGCCACCTACGGAATAATAATCTTGTTCTAAAATTTCGCCATTGCTGAAAACCGCTTTGAAAATCATTCCGTTCGGATGAAACTCCAAAGATTCTTTCATATTCAAAATCAGATGTTTACCATAGATAAACGGAATTGTTTTTTCGCCTGCTAAATTAATAGTTTGGGAGTTTTTTATTTCAGCAATTTTCTCATCAATTGTTGTGGTGTCTATGGTTTTAAAATTCTCTCCCGAAAGTCCCAACATTCCTGCAATATCGGTTCCGTGTCCGATGCCTGTTTTTGCCAACGAACCGAAAAATTCTACATAAATTTCGGTTACGTTTTGTATGGTTTGGGTTCTTTTTATTTTATCTAAAAAAAGCTCTGCGGCATTCCAAGGTCCCATTGTGTGGGAACTGGATGGTCCGATGCCGACTTTTATAATTTCAAAAACTGATATTGACTGCATATTTTTAATTAAAATTAACCGACAAATATAACAATATTAGTTTCAGAAAAAAAATAGCTTATTATTTCAAAATTTTGTTTAAGATGACAGAAACTTCTTTCGGTTTAGTTGCCGGGAAAAGATGAGTTCCGCCTTTTATTACAAAATCTGGTTTAGAATTTTTTATGGGAAATACAATGTCTTTATCTGCCAAAATTTGTATTACGTTTTGGTTTTCATCGCTTTTCCATTCGGCGATTTTTTCTATGCTCCATTTCAGATAATACGGGTCTCGAACTCGGAAATATTCTAATATTTTTGGATTTTTCGGGTCGAAAAGTTTTCTTACAAAAGCGTAGAGAACCGTAGATTTATCATTGAAAAAAGTTTCGGGCAGATATTTGGGAATATGCGTGATTTCGCCTGCTTTTATCAGTAAAGATTTTTCTTTATCCGATTTTATACTTCCCAAAATTATGACTTTTTCGGCAGGTTTTATCTTATTAATTTCCTGCACAATAATTCCACCGAAAGAATATCCGAGTAATGCAAATGGCTGATTTTCATCTATATTTTTTGCCATTTTCCGAACATAGTTTTCAAAACTTTCTTCTTTTTCGGGAATTATCCAATCCAAAAAAACAACATCAAATTGCTCTGGAAATTGCAATTTTTCCAAGACTTTGAAATCGGCTCCCAATCCGCTAACAACGTAAAGTTTTTTTCTATCTTCCATAAAAAATCGACTTGCTAAGATATTTAAAAACAACAAAAGAGCAAAAATTTTGCCCTTTTGATTTTTAATATTTTTTAATGAAAATTATTTTGCAGTCAATTCCACTTTCATATCAATATCGTCTTTTATTACCACATCTTTCATTCCAGATTTGTAAGCAATATCAAATTTTTGTCTATCAAAACTGAATTTATCAGAAACCAGTTTCAATGTTCCGTTGCTCATCGTAATATTTGCTAAGAAAGATACAGGATTGGTTTTTCCTTTCGCTGTTAGATTTCCGTTTACAACATATTTGTAATCTTTGTTTTTAGATTTCTTTACGGAAGTTATTTTGTAAACTGCCGTAGGAAATTTGTTGGTTTCAAAGAAATCTCCATCTTTCAAATGGTTGTTCAATTTCGTTTGATACTCGCCTGAAAGGTCGGTTGCGTTGATGGAATTCATATCCAAAACAAATGTTCCACCAGCGATTGTATTTCCTTTCATCACGATGTTTCCAGAAGTTACATTTACCGTTCCTGTGTGAGATGAAGATTCTGTTTTCGCCAATTTGTAACCCCACCAATTTACGTTGGAATCTGTTACTTTTTTAGTTTGTCCAAATGCTAAACCACTTACCAAAACGGTTGCTAATAATAATTTTTTCATTACTGATTTTTTTTGATTAAATAATTATAGTGCAAAAATACAGCATCTGATTTTATAAAAACGTTGATGTATGTTAAGAAATTGAGCAAAGCAAAATTACACTATTTATTTATCATTATAAAACGCACCGTAATAAGCTGCACCTTCTACAATTTCGTTTTCGTTGCGAAGGATGTAGATTGGTATATCTCTCAGCAAATGCCCCATTCTATCGGAAATCATAAAATTTTTGTAGAATTTATCTCTATCTATAAAACTGAAAATTTTATCTATAATTTCTCCTGTAATGATGAGCCCACCTGTAGATTTTAGTTTAAGAACCGTATTGTTGGCTTCTCTTGCCAAAAACTCCAAAAACATTTTCACAGTTAAATCCACAAGGCGAGAATTACCTTTTTTCACTTCATCTGCGATAACATCCAAGAAAGGTTCAGTTTGCATTCTTTTTGCTAATTCTTCGCTTTCGGTGTGTCGTCCGACATCTCGCATAAATCTGTAAATATTATAAAGACCTTCTTTGGAAAGGACTTTTTCCCAACTTACAATGCCGTAGATTTTATTTAAAAATTGATAAAACTCTACCTCGAAATCATTTCTTGGAGAAAATTCCGTATGTCCACCTTCCGTAGCAAAAGGGCGGAGAAATTCGCCATCGTAGAACAATCCCGCTTCGCCAAGTCCATTTCCCGGAGCGAGAATTGCAACATTGCCAATCGTTTTGTTTTCGGTGGAATGTATGATTTCAAACTTATGGTCATAAACGTCTGCCAAACTGTAAGCCACAGCCTCCAAATCATTAATTAATAGAATGTTATCGTTTTGCAAATCTTTTTTTATCGTTTGCAAATCTACTATCCAAGGCAAGTTTGGGGTTTCGCAACGCTCATTAATTACTGGACCGGGAACTGCAATCGACACTCGAAAATCATCGGAAACTTGTTGCTCTTGCAAAAATTGTTTCGCTAAATCTGAAAAAGATTGGAAATCCTGAGTTGGATATTTGGATTCTGTTTTCTGGGAAATGTCTCCGTTTTCGCATTTGTAGATTGCCAATCTGCTGGTGTTTTTGCGTAAATCTGCAACGATGACAACCGAATTTTTATTGGCATCGCAATCTCTGCCAAGAAAATATAGTGGGAATTTTGTTTTAGCCTCCATTGTTTAATTGTTTATTTCCAAAGATACTAAAAGTTTTTAATTGAAATAAAAAACCTTCTCAAAAATTTTTGAGAAGGTAAGATGATACAAATCATTTTCTAAATTATTTCCCCAAAGGAATGTTGTAAGAAACGCCTACGCCTAATGCACCTGCATTATATTTTTGGCTTGCGATTTCTCCTTTATCGCCTGTAAATACTTTTTGGTATTGTACAGCAAAATTCCAATCTCTGTTATGATAGCCGATTTCTGGTTTTATGTAGAAACCGCCGTCAGGTCTCTCTACAGATACGTTGGATGCTACTCTACCATTCCCTGTAATAAAACCATAACCCAAATCTGTTCCCAAATAAAATCCTGTTTTGTTAGGATAAAACCTTAGCAATGCTGCTACAGGAACTAATCCGAAATCATTATTTTCTACATTTACACCATTTATCGTATTATCTTTACCGAAAAAATGTGTGTAACCTGTTGCAATACCCAAACCAAAGTTTGGTGTAATTAGGTTTTGGTAAGCTACGTCTAATCCTACAGCTGCACTTGCATTTTCCGCTGGAACAGCCAAACCAACATTTGCACCTACTTTCAGCATATTTTTCATACTTGTGTTTTGTGCGGTTGCTAATCCTGCTGTTACTATTCCTAATGCAAGGATTGTTTTTGTTACTGTTTTCATAATTTTAAATTTTACTTCTTTCGAAAATTTTACTGCTTAACTACTTGTAAAAACTGTGCCAAAATGAAATAATTACAAATACAAAAAAGATAAAAATATGAATAAATAATTGTAAATCAATGAAATAAATATTAAATATTTGTTTAAAAATAATTTTGTCAGATGGCTTTTTTGTATGATTTTTTTTGAATTAAAAATGAAAAATCTGTCAGATTTCATTGTAAAAATACTGACAGATTTTAATTAAAATTGATTATAAATGAGGTTTAAATTTTAGCTTAACCCTGTGATTTTACCATCTTTATCTATATCCATACCTTCTGCCGCAGGGATATTTGGCAAGCCTGGCATACGCATCATATCCCCTAAAATTGGGATTACAAATCCAGCTCCAGCAGCAAACTCAAACTCACGAACGGTAATTTTGAAATCCGTAGGACGACCAATTTTTTTCTCATCATCGGACAACGATTTCTGAGTTTTCGCCATACAAATTGGTAATTTATCAAATCCTAAATCGTAAATGGTTTTCAGTTGAGCTTTGGATTTTTGAGAGATATTTACCCCTTCTGCACCGTATATTTCCTTAGCAATAGTTTCTATTTTATTTTCTATTTTGTCTTCTACATTATATAGTGGTTGGAAATTGTTACCGTAATTTTCTGCTGCATTTACAACTTCCGTTGCCAATTCTTTCATACCTTCTCCGCCCATTGTGAACTCATCTGCTAAAATAGCTTTTACATCTAATTTCTCACATTCAGCCTTAATAAAATCAATCTCTTCCTGAGAATCTGTGGCAAAATGATTAATGGCAATAATTGGTTTTAATCCTAATTTAAAGGCGTTTTCAATATGTTTTTTAAGGTTTTCAATTCCTTTTTCCACGAAAGCGAAATTAGGATTTTCGTACTCTCCTTTTTTTGCACCACCGTGATAACGCAATGCACGAACTGTTGCCACGATTACAAAAGCATCAGGTTTCAAACCAGCATAATGGCATTTGATATGAAGGAATTTCTCCGCTCCTAAATCCGCTCCAAATCCCGCTTCGGTTACTACATAATCGCCTAATGACAATCCCATTTTTGTAGCAATAATCGTGTTAGTTCCTTGTGCTATATTGGCGAAAGGTCCACCGTGAAGAATTGCAGGATTTCCCTCCAAAGTTTGGACAAGATTAGGTTTTATAGCATCTTTCAGTAGAATTGCCATTGCACCTTCGGCTTTCAAATCTTTGGTGTAAATCGGTTTTTTATCGAAAGTATAACCCACAAAAATATTTCCCAATCTGGTTTTTAAATCCTCGAAATCTTTGCTAAGGCAAAGGATTGCCATCACTTCGGATGCTGGCGTAATATTGAAACCTTCCTCTCTGGTAATTCCGCTGTTGGTGCCTCCTAAACCTACAATAATATGGCGAAGAGAACGGTCATTCATATCCATTACCCTTTTCCAAACAATGGTTCTTGGGTCGATGTTTAAGGAGAATTTTTTGTTTTGTAGATTATTATCAATCAATGCAGAAAGTAGATTGTTGGCTTTTTCTATCGCTGCAAAATCTCCCGTAAAGTGCAGATTAATATCTACCATCGGGATAACTTGTGCGTAACCGCCACCTGCTGCACCACCTTTAATCCCGAAAACAGGACCAAGACTCGGCTCTCTCAGCACGGCAATTGCTTTTTTACCAATTTTGTTTAATCCATCTGTTAGTCCGACAGAAACCGTAGTTTTACCTTCGCCTGCTGGAGTTGGATTGATGGCGGAAACTAAAACCAATTTGGCTTTTTTTATTTTATCTTCATTAATATAACTTAACGGAATTTTGGCTTTGTATTTTCCGTAATACTCCAAATCATCTCTATTGATATTTATTTTATCAGCAATTTCTCTAATATGCTGAATATCGGCATTTTGTGCGATTTCTAAATCTGTAGGAAAACTCATATTTTTTTACTTTTTTAATTTTCCCAAAGTTAAGGTTTTACTTTATTCTGATAAAATATAAAACTTGAGATTTATCAGTTAAACAAAA
>JAUNTR010000114.1:0-2716 GCA_030538575.1 Cruoricaptor ignavus
TGCATTGTTTCCGCATTGATGTCATCTCCTTTATACTCCCAAGCTGCAACGTATTTGTAGTTTACGTCGTCTCTTTCAGCCTCGCCATCTTGTGTAGCGTGATCCCAACGGAAATGTCCTCCGCAAGATTCTTGTCTGTTCAGTGCATCTATTGCCATCAGTTGACCAAGTTCTAAGAAATCTGCAACACGGAAGGCTTTTTCCAATTCCGTATTCATACCTTCTTTATCTCCTGGTACTTTTACATTTTGCCAGAAATCTTTTCTTACTTCTTCTATTTCTTTTATAGCTTCTTTCAGACCTTCTGGTGTTCTTCCCATTCCTACTTTGTTCCACATAATGTGACCCAATTTTTTATGGAAATAATCTACGGAGTGTGTTCCATTATTATTAAGGAAAAACTCTGCTTTATCTTTAATGCCTTTTTCTGCTTCGTCGAAAGCAGGAGAGTTTGTAGGAATTTCTCCTGTTCGGATGTCTGCCGATAAGTAATCTGCAATAGTGTAAGGCAATACGAAATATCCATCTGCCAAACCTTGCATAAGAGCCGAAGCTCCCAATCTATTCGCCCCGTGGTCGGAGAAGTTTGCTTCACCGATAACGAAACATCCTGGAATGGTGGATTGCAAATTGTAATCTACCCAAACGCCACCCATAGTGTAGTGTACGGCAGGATAAATTTTCATTGGAGTTACATACGGATTATCTGCTGTAATTTTCTCGTACATTACAAAAAGGTTTCCGTATTTTTCTTCAACCCAAGCCTTACCTAAATCGTAAATCTGTTGCTGAGAAGGATTGCTGATGTTTTTCTCGATAGCGGCTTCTTTCCCTTTTTTCATAATTTCTGTTGAGAAATCAAGAAAAACACCTTCTTTTGTATCATTATTTTCGATACCGAAACCTGCATCGCATCTTTCTTTCGCTGCTCTGGAAGCCACATCACGAGGAACTAAGTTACCAAATGCAGGATATCTTCTTTCCAAATAATAATCTCTGTTTTCTTCAGCGATATTTTCTGGTTTTAGTTTTCCTTCACGGATGGCAACTGCATCTTCTATATTTTTAGGTACCCAAATTCTTCCTGAATTTCTAAGGGATTCGGACATCAGCGTTAGTTTAGATTGCTGTGTACCGTGTACAGGAATACAAGTCGGGTGAATCTGTACAAAACAAGGATTTGCAAAATATGCTCCTTTTTTATGAATTTTCCAAGCAGCAGAAACGTTTGAACCCATTGCATTCGTTGAAAGGAAATAAACATTACCATAACCACCCGATGCAATAACCACAGCATGAGCAGAATGTCTTTCGATTTCACCCGTTACCAAGTTTCTTACGATAACACCTCTTGCTTTACCATCTACGATAACCAAATCCATCATTTCGTGGCGGTTATACATTTTTATTCTACCTTTACCAATTTGTCGGCTCATTGCAGAATAAGCTCCTAATAACAATTGCTGACCTGTTTGTCCTTTGGCGTAGAACGTTCTTTTTACCTGTACACCACCAAAAGAACGGTTGTCCAATTGTCCGCCATATTCTCTACCGAAAGGTACACCTTGTGCCACACATTGGTCGATGATGTTGGCAGAAACCTCTGCTAATCTATAAACATTGGCTTCTCTCGCACGGTAATCTCCACCTTTTATAGTATCGTAGAATAATCTGTATGTAGAGTCGCCATCACCTTGATAATTTTTAGCAGCATTAATACCACCTTGTGCAGCGATAGAGTGAGCCCTTCTCGGGGAATCTTGGTAGCAAAATGCTTTCACATTATAGCCTTGTTCTGCCAAAGTAGCAGCAGCCGAACCACCTGCCAAACCTGTTCCTACAACGATAATATCTATTTTATCACGGTTGTTTGGTGCAACCAAGTTCATATGGTCTTTATGATTTTTCCACTTGTCTTTTAATGGACCTGCGGGAATTTTTGAATCTAATTTGCTCATATTTAATTTGATATTATAGTTGAGTTACATAATGAAAAATCGCGATAAAGATAAAACCTGCCGGAATAAGGATAGAATACCATTTGCCGAAAGCCTTTATCACAGGCGTGTATTTTGGGTGTCTTGCCCCAATAGATTGGAATGAAGATTGGAAACCGTGTGCCAAGTGCAAACCAAGAAGCACAAAACAAACGATGTAGAAACCTACCCTCCACAATTGCGTAAATTTCTCTTGCAAATGCTCGAAATCGGTTTCGCCATGTCCACCTGCAAAATAATTTTTAGAAATCGTAGGAACCCAGAAATCTGCTAAGTGAAGTGCTAAGAACGCCAAAACTACCGCTCCGGAAATCACCATATTTCTGGACATCCAAGTGGAATTTGCTGCACCATCGTTGGCTGCATATTTCACTGGTCTTGCTTGGTTGTTTTTCAATTCCAAAACAAATCCCATTACGAAATGGAATATTACTGCAAACAAAAGAATTGGTTGCATTAGGAATTGCACAAGCGGATTACTCCCCATAAAATGTGAAGCCTCGTTAAACAAATCCCCACTAAACAAGGATAGTAAATTTACCGAAAGGTGCATCACAAGAAAAATGAGCAAAAACATTGCAGACAATGCCATTGCGTACTTTCTACCGATAGTAGAACTCGTTAAACCTGCCATATAATTTGATTATTTGAATTTGTACAAAGTTAAAAAATGTTAATAAACCTGAAAGTGAGAATTGTCAGAATTATGTAGTTTGTAA
>JAUNTR010000114.1:2816-6601 GCA_030538575.1 Cruoricaptor ignavus
TAAAAAATGTTAATAAACCTGAAAGTGAGAATTGTCAGAATTATGTAGTTTGTAATATTTCTAAATAAGGAGAAACAAAAGTGCAAAAATATCCTCCTCTAAACTTTCCAAAAATTCCTCTTATTCGATTTAGAAATCTGTTCTATTTTAACAAATCATTAAATCAACTTAAAAAACAACTATCAATCAACACAAAACTCGTATCTTCGTAGGATTATGAAAATACTCTACGCCATACAAGGTACTGGAAATGGACACGTTGCCCGAGCCAGAGAAATCATTCCGTTCTTGCAAAAACACGGCGATTTGGATTTGCTAATTAGTGGTACACAAGCCGAAGTAAATTTGGAGGACGAGGTGAAATACCGCTTCAACGGTTTTGGGTTTGTATTCGGGAAAAATGGAGGCGTAGATTTTCGGGAAACTTGGCAACGATTTGATACGGCACAATTCATTAAAGATGTAAAAAATTTACCCGTAAAATCCTACGATTTGGTAATTAATGATTTCGAGCCAGTTTGTGCTTGGGCGTGCAAATGGCAAGGTAAAAAAAGTATTTCGCTAAGTCATCAATCCGCTTATAAATCTAAGAAAACGCCACAACTTTCGGGCTTCCATTGGGGACGAGTGATTATGAACAATTACGCTCCCACAAACGTTCATATTGCATTTCATTTTCAGCGGTTTGATGATTTTATCCACACGCCTGTCATCCGCTCGGAAATCAGAAATTTGCAACCCGAAAACCTTGGACATTATACAGTTTATCTGCCTGCGTATTCGGATGAGTTTATCCTTAATCAAGTGAAAAAATTCCCGCAAAAAACTTGGCATATTTTCTCTAAACACAACCAATTATTTTACACCAAAGACAACGCAAAAATTTTCCCTATTGATAATTCGGAGTTCCAAAAATCCTTAGCCTCTTGCGAAGGTTTTCTTACAGGTGGCGGTTTTGAAGGACCTGCCGAAGCTTTATTTTTAAAGAAAAAACTACTTTCTGTTCCGATGAAAAACCAATACGAGCAACAATGCAATGCTTTGGCTTTGGAGAAAATGGGCGTTCCCGTAATTTGGAACGAGGAAGAGTTTGCCCCAAAACTAAAACTTTGGGTAGAACAAGGCGAAACTGTTCCTGTAGATTTCCCCAACGAAACGGAACAGATTATAGCGGATTTGGTGAGAAATCATAAGTTTTAAGTTTCTTAATCTCAAAAAAAACAATGCACTTTTTCTATTAGAATTAAATAAATCCATTAAAAACGATTTTCAAATTTTAACAAACTTTATGATACTTTTATTTTAACCAATCCTGCGATTGTCTATCAAAAAGAATAGAAAACAAGAAAAAGTATTAACAATTAAAATTTTGAAAACAATGAAAAAATTAGTTTTAAGTTTAGCAATCGTAGGTTTTGGAGTATTCGCAATGGCTCAACAAACAGGTGAAATTTCTGCGGAAAGAAAAGCAAAAATGGAACAAAAAAGAGCCGAACATATGGCAGAAATGAAAAAGGAACTGAACCTAACCAACGCTCAGGTGGAAAAAATAAACGCTTTGCACGCCAAGCATAAGGCACAAAACCAAGAGCTGAGACAAAAAAATTCCGAAGTTGCCAAGCAAAATCGCCAGCAAAAAGAAGCTGAAATGAAGGCTATCCTTACGCCAGAACAATACACCAAATGGCAAGAAAAAAAGCAGGAAAGAAAACAAAAAATGGGCGAAGGAAAACACGGCAAAGGTGGTAAAAAAGGCTTCAACAAAGATAATAAGGTGAGCAAATAATTGCCCTTATACATCATAATTTCATAGTTTATTTTTTTAGTGATTGAAAGAACGGAGTGTTTTCGCTTCGTTCTTTTTCATTTAGAAAAAATGAAAATTCGCATATCATCAATCAAAAATATATTGCTTTCCCTCCCACTCTACAACACCAGATTCCGAAGGTAATGGGAAGATTTCGTAATCTTTTGCACGACGATTAATGAGATAGGGTTTTATCAGATATTTCTCTAATTTATCCATTTCCACAGAATCTTCAATCCAAAAATAAACCTTGCTTTTTTGCTTTATTGAAAATACTTTTTTCCCTGAAAACTGATGAGTTAAAACTTCATTTTTTTGATGATAATAAAAATCTGAACTCAATCGTAAAATTATAAAAATCAATACGATAGAAATAAAATTGAGTTTGTGTTTCAAATTAGGTTTCAGTAGAAAAAATCTTAAATAATAAATCGCAACAAACACCAAGCAAAGTTCTGAAAACGAGAGTGTAAGCCTATCGCTAAACCCAAAATCTAACGAAGCGAACCACGCTATTACATATAAAATAACTCGGATAAAAATATCGTAAACCGAAAGAAAAACAGGAAAGCCAAAACCAATGAAAACCACCATAAACAGAGAGGAAACTATAACAATCTGTGCCAATGGAAGAACGACCAAATTCGCAAAAAACGAGAGCAAAGAAAATTGATTGAAATAATAAACAACCAAAGGCAACGTAGAAATCTGAGCCGCCAAAGTTACCGAAACCAATCCTACGAAAAAATCCTGATATTTGTTTCGTGGTTTTGGCAAATATTTTTGGATAGGTTTGTTCAACCAAAAAATCCCCAAAACTGCAACAAAACTCAACTGAAAACCTACATTGAAAAACTGCTGAGTATCTACCAAAAGAATGAGCATCGCAGCCAAAGCCATAGCGTGCAAAGTATCTGTTTTCCTATGCAACAGGCGAAAACCAAAGTATGCAGACAACATAATACAAGCCCGAACTACGGAATTGCCCAAACCTATAAAAACAGCAAAACCCCAAATAAAAACCAAACTAAAAATAACCGAAAACCTACTGAACCTCAACGGAAAAGCCTTAATAAAAACAAAGTAAAATACACCAAAAATAATCCCGATATGCGTTCCCGATATTGCCAAAATATGTGCTAAACCGCTTTTTTGGAAATTCGCAATCACTTCGGCATCCATTTCCGTGCGGTCTGCCAAGATAATTCCTTTCATAAATTCTTTGACGTTGGGCGACAAATTTGCCTCATTTATTTTCTTGAGAATTGCAAAACGCTGATGTTTCAATTGTTCAAAAAACGACCAATTTTCTCGTTCGGATAATTGTATTTCATCATAAACAAAACCTTGATAATGAATATTTTGCCGACTAAGAAATCGAGCATAATCAAACTGAAAATCGTTTTCGGGAGATTGTAATTTATTCAGAGAAATTTCGGATTTGTAATAATGCGAAAAATCCAATTCAGGTTCTGATTTCGGAACGGAAAGCACCATTGGGAAAGTAGATTCTTTAATCCAAGTTACAACTTCGTATCTTCGGTTTTTCTCGTTGGAATTCAGTTTTTTAGTGAGTTTAAAAACCGCTGTTTCTCTTTTATCAAAATCGGGAAAATTTGGAATTTCGGAGTTTTTAAAATGCAAAAACACACCAATCCCAAAGAAAAATAACGGCACTAAAAAAGCACGAATTTTGGAAATAAAAACGTGCTTATAAACTAATGAAAACAATAAAATCGCCAAAACTATTATCGGGAAAAATACGGTATTTTCTCCGAAATCTAACTTGTCCTGAAAAACAATTCCCAGAATAAGACTAATGCAACAAATAAGCAAAGGTTGTTTGTACAAATTTATTTTTTCGATAAATATAATGATTTTTCAGTAATTAAAATGAAATATTACGGATAAAAATTATTTTATCGTTTTAGATAAATCCAGCATTGCTTCTATTGGTTTTAGGGCTTTTAGGCGAAGT
>JAUNTR010000115.1:0-3780 GCA_030538575.1 Cruoricaptor ignavus
CTTTGTCGCCAAATGTTGCCACATCATAGAGTGCATTATTCCCTTTATTGATGACAATTGCTCCGACTTTCAAATTAATGATGATACTACTTGCTAACAATAGCAGTAAAAACATTAATCGATTGTACTTTGTTATCATAATATTAAACATTTTTTGTTATTGCTAATTACCCAACATTAAAATGTTGGCTTATAAAATAGGTCGCTCCTACGGAGCTTCTTGCTTTTGGCTCATTGCTTATCGCTTATTGTTTTTGGCTATTAACAGGTTGCTCCTATGGAGCCTATTGCTTTTGGCTCATTGCTTATTGTTTTTGGCTATTAACAGGTCGCTCCTATGGACTTCATTATTGGTTACTGTTCTTAGTTTATTTTTTAAAAGTTATCTTTTATAAATTCTTTGCGGTAATTTCATCGCAAAGGGAAACAAAGATTTTTTACTGTCATTAAACCTGATAGGTTAAACAAAGTCGCTAACGCTCATCAAGAAAAAAACATTCTCTCTAAACCTTGAAGGTTTAGTTTTACTTTCCTTGAAAACAAAAATATCCAAATAACAAAGAATCAACAAAAAAAGGGGGAGGGACAAATGGGGGACAAATTATTTTACAAATAAGGATATATGATTTTCAACAACTTATGCAAAAATGATATTTTATAAAAACAACCAAACAGCTATAAACAAATAGGAAAAAAGCTGAAAAAGTTTCCAATTTCATAATCTATTTTATTGATATTTACTTTAAAAACATTAAATTTGCCAACATTGAAATTATGGAAAAGAAATCTAAAAACACAAACGAAAACTTAGCTCCTAAAAATAAAATGCTTCCAAAATCCCGTATTTTTTTCGGGCTTTTATTTATTTTTATTGCATTGGTACTGGTATTATCGTTCACCTCTTACCTATTCAACTGGAGAGCCGACCAAAGCCAAGCAGGAACTATGTTGGACAAAACCATAAAATCCTCTAACAATTTTGGGAAATTAGGCGATTGGTTGGGCAATTTTTTTATTTTTGAAAGCATAGGTGTTAGTGCCTATATTGTTGCATTTTTGGTATTTATGTTAGGAACTTTAATCCTAAAGAAAAAATATTTCAAACCTTGGAAAACCTTGGGACACTCGCTGTTTTTCATCTGTTGGTCGCCTATTTTTTTTGGTGCAATTACGCAAGGCGAAGGCGTATTGAGTGGCGTTTATGGATTCCAAATTATGGATTTCCTAAAATCTATTATCGGCGATTTAGGACTTTGGCTGGTTTTGGTTGCTGGGATTGGCATTTATTTCATCCTTGAATTTAATCTTCGTCCAAGTTCGATTAAAAGAAGGCTGAATAAAATTAATGAAAATACTTTGGGTAAAGTAAAAAGTATGATTCCGACTTCGGAAGAAACAGAAGATACAAATAAAGTGAATGAAGATGATGAATTAAGCAACGAAACTAAGGACGAAAACACTTCCGTATCGGAATCTGAAAAGCTAAGTAAATCAGCATCTAACACGAATAAATCGGTGAAAGCTGATATTCCTGTCGATTTTCCAGAAGTGGTTTTAACTCATAATTTAGATACTATTTCTACGCCGAACAATGCTTCTTCGGAAACGCAAATTGTCCTTAATAAAGAAGAAAACCCACAGAAACAAAACTCTGTAAATCTAAATCTTAACCCTGAAATAGCTTCAACAAAAGTGGAGGTTTCAGAAAAAGATGATTTCGATTTCAAAGTAGAAGTTGCACAGGAAATAGACGAGTTGGATGACATTGATAAAAAATCTGCGGAACTGGTAAAAACACAAGGATTGTATGACCACACATTGGAACTCCCTCAATATCAATTCCCTACCACAGATTTACTAAAAGATTATGGAAACGAAGAAATCTCCATAAACAAAGAGGAATTAGAGGAAAATAAAAACAGAATTGTGGGTTTGCTGAAAAACTTCAACGTTGGAATTTCTGAAATTAAAGCCACCATTGGACCAACCGTTACGCTGTACGAAATTGTACCAGAAGCCGGAATACGAGTAGCTGCGATAAAAAAATTGCAAGATGATATTGCCCTAAATCTTTCCGCCTTGGGAATTCGTATTATCGCACCAATGCCGGGTAAAGGAACTATCGGGATAGAAGTGCCGAGAAAAAACTCGACTATGGTTTCTATGCGAAGTGTCATCGCTTCTCATAAATTCCAAAATACAGAAATGGATTTGCCTGTGGTTTTTGGGAAAACAATTTCCAATGAAATCTTTATGGCAGACCTTGCAAAAATGCCTCACCTTCTAATGGCAGGTGCTACGGGACAAGGTAAATCGGTCGGGATAAATGCCATCCTCACTTCCCTACTCTACAAAAAACATCCGAGCGAACTGAAATTCGTAATGGTGGATCCGAAAAAAGTAGAACTCACTCTTTACTCCAAAATAGAAAGACATTATCTCGCCAAATTGCCCGATGCGGAAGATGCGATTATTACCGATACCAACAAAGTCATCAATACCTTGAACTCACTTTGTGTGGAAATGGATACCCGATACGAACTTCTGAAAAATGCATTTTGCCGTACGATAAAAGAATACAATAAAAAATTCAGTGAACGGAAATTAAATCCCGAAAACGGACACCGATATTTACCATACATTGTTTTGGTTGTGGATGAATTTGCTGACCTGATAATGACAGCTGGGAAAGAAGTAGAACACCCGATTGCAAGATTGGCACAGCTCGCAAGAGCGGTCGGCATACACCTAATTGTCGCTACACAAAGACCATCTGTAAATGTAATTACAGGGATGATAAAAGCCAATTTCCCTGCAAGAGCGGCATTTCGTGTGATTTCCAGTGTGGATTCTCGTACGATTTTGGATTCCCCAGGTGCAGACCAACTTATTGGTAAAGGAGATATGCTTTACTTTAATGGTAATGAAATTATCCGTTTGCAATGTGCGTTTGTAGATACACCTGAGGTGGAAAAAATCGTAGATTTCATTGGTGAACAAAAAGGTTTTGGTTCAGCGTTTATCCTTCCCGAAGCGGCTACCGAAGAAAGTACCAGCGGAAACAATGCCTTCGACCCAAATGAAAAAGATGCCCTGTTTGAAGACGCTGCAAGAATTGTGGTTTCTACACAACAAGGTTCAACATCTATGTTGCAAAGACAACTGAAATTGGGCTACAATCGTGCAGGAAGAATTATGGACCAATTAGAAGCCAGCGGAATTGTAGGAGGCTTTAATGGAGCAAAAGCAAGAGAGGTACTTATCGGCGACCTTAATTATTTGGAACAGTTTTTGGAAGACTTACGAAAGAATTAGAAATTAATGGTTATAAATTGAGAAGTTAGTTTTTAACCATTATTAAAATCTTTAATTCTATTGTCTTAAAAATTTAATAAAAAAACAATTGAAAAATGAATAATGTTGTAAAAAGAGTATTAATATTTTCTTTAATTTTTGGGTTAATTGTTTCGGCTTTTGCTCAAAAATCGGATAACAAATCTACCACGATTTTAGATGCGGTTTCTGCAAAATATAAAGCGAATAAAAATACTTATTTCAAATTTGCATACGGTACGGGAGCGAACGGAAAAGTGGCTAAAACTCAAACCGGAATTTTCTATACTACACCTTCTCAATACAAATTGAAAATAATGGGAATTGAGCAAATTTTTGATGGAAATAAAGTGTATAATATTAGCGATGAAGACCAAGAAATTACGATAGCCAAAGCAACAGGCAACGAAATGATGTTCTCGCCAACCAATTATCTGAATAATTATA
>JAUNTR010000115.1:3880-6565 GCA_030538575.1 Cruoricaptor ignavus
AAAGCAACAGGCAACGAAATGATGTTCTCGCCAACCAATTATCTGAATAATTATAAAAAAGATTATTACACCCAATATGTCGGGAAAAGAACGATTGGTAATACAAATACTGACCTGATAAAACTAGCACCAAAAACCAGCAATGGAATAAAAAATGTGTTTATCTTTGTAGATTCGGCGAAAAATCAATTGATGAAAATAGAACAATATTCTACCAATAATGATGTTGCCGTGATTTCTATACAAGATTATAAAACAAACCAAAATCTGGCACAGGATATGTTCAGTTTTAATAAAAATAAATACCAGAATTATATCATTACAGAACTTTAAGTAAAAAATATTGATACACAAACCCGCCATAAAGTGAAAACTTTGTGGCTTTTTTGTTACTTTTGTGCCAATGAAAATTTTAGACCGCTATATTATAAAAACATTCTTTGGACCGTTCCTGTTTATTTTCAGCGTGCTGTTCTTCATCTTTATCGTAAATATTATTTGGATACAGATGGCACAGTTTGTAGGGAAAGGGCTATCGGTTTGGCAAATTGTAAAACTGCTTTATTATATGGGTGTAGGCGTGGTTTCCATGGTGCTTCCTCTTACGATATTGCTGTCTTCTATTATGACTTTTGGCGATTTCGGAGAACGCTACGAATTGGCGGCTATGAAGGCTGCGGGCATTTCTCTCACCCGAATTATGATGCCACTTTTTGTTGTAACCACAGTACTTTCTGTTATTTTATTTTTCTTTCAAAATAATATTACACCAGATTTTCAGCGAAAGGCAAAAAATATGGCTTATAATATTGCAGCATCCAAACCTGCACTCAATTTTACAGCTGGACAATTCATTAATCAAATTCCAGGAATCTCTGTGAAATTCGACCAAATATCTGGGGAAAATGGCGAAAATTTGGATGGCGTTTTTATCCATAAAACCGCCAATATCTATGAAGACCAACAAGCTGTAATTGCCAAAAAAGGAAAATTTGTGCCTGCTTCTGATAAAAATTTTCTAAAATTAGTTCTCTACGATGGTTATGTTTACGAAGATAATTATAAAAATAAAGACTATCATCAACGCTTGAAACAGCCGAACCAATCGGTAAAATTCGATACATTAGTTCTTCATTTCGATGTGAGTGAACTGATAAACCAAGCGATAGATAAAGAGCAAATAACCGATGATTACCGTTTCCAAACATACGGGCAAATAAATGAAACGATAGAAAGACGAAAAACCGAAAACGAGGAAATCATTGGTGGAATGGGAACATCTATGATGAGTAATGTGAGTAACCATATCTATATCCTAAGTACGGAAAAAAAGACTAATGAAAAAATAGTTCCGCAGTATAAAATAGATACGCTGAAAAAAGAAAAAAAATTGGACGTCCTAAAGAGTGCTTACCAAAAAATAGAAATGCAGAAAAACGAAATCTCCTATAAACAAGACCAAATTGGCGATATGGTAAAACAATATAATAAAATGATTATCTACCAACAACGGATTTTTTCTTATTCGTTTACCTGCATTATTTTCTTTTTAATTGGGGCGAGTTTGGGTAGCATCATCAGAAAAGGCGGATTGGGAATGCCTGTGGTTATTGCCATCATTATTTTCATTGTATTTTATGTGATGAACCTTACTGTGGAAAATTTATCTTGGAAAGGAAATATGAATCCTTATCTTGCGGCTTGGTTGCCCAATATTATTTTGTTTCCTTTCGGGGTTTGGCTCACACGCAAAGCACTTGCAGACTCACAACTATTTGATGCTGAGAAATATAAATCTCTATTAAAACCTATCATCAGCAAATTTCAAAAACCAAAAGAACATAAAAGATACCAATAAAAAAATCCGCCTCGTTGCAAATGCGAGGCGGATTTTTTGTTTCCAAAATAATTGATGATGATTATACTTTCATAATATCAGCTTCTTTCAGCTTCACTTGTTCGTCTATTATTTTCACATATTTGTCGGTTAAATCTTGTATGCTTTCTTCTGCATTTTTTATTAAATCCTCAGAAACACCATCCAATTTTTTCAAATCTTTCATTCCATCGTGTCTGGCATTTCTAATCGTAACTTTGGTTTGCTCGCCTTCTGCTTTGGATTGTTTTGCCAAATCTCTACGTCTTTCCTCCGTCAATGGTGGAACGTTTAGGATAATATTTTCTCCATTGTTAGACGGTGCAAAACCAAGATTGGAATTAATGATGGCTTTCTCTATTGCATTAATCGCTGTTCTATCCCAAGGCTGTATAGAAATCGTCATCGCATCGGGAACGGAAACATTAGCAACTTGGTTAATAGGCGTTGCTGCTCCATAATATTCTACCACTACATCTTGCACCATTGCCGTAGAAGCACGACCTGCACGTATTTTTTGGAATGCGTGATCCAAGTGTTTTATCGCCGCATCCATTTCTTGTTTTACCGTTTCTAATATTAATTCTAACTCTTCCATTATATTATTTTAATTAAGATATTTAAAAAGTTTAAGGTTTAAAGTTCAAGGTTAAGGTTAAGGTTAAGGTTGAGGTTTAAAATTCAAAATTCCTCTTCGACTTCGCTCAGAGTGACAATTCAAAATCCAAAATCCAAAACTCAAAAAGACTCTTCGCTTCGCTCAGAGTGACAACACCCGAAAATTCTTTTGGTTTTTGGCTTACTGCTTT
>JAUNTR010000116.1 GCA_030538575.1 Cruoricaptor ignavus
GCGTATGCACTGGAAACTCCATCGAAACTAAGAGCGGCAGCTTCCAAATCTTTCAATCTTTGGATATAAGATTCTAAAACCTGTCTTCTTGCCCCAGGTCTTGCTCCCGAAATACCATCGGCAACTTGGATGATTGGGGATAGGAGAGAGGTCATTTCCACCTCGTCGTGGTGAGCACCGATAGCATTTACAACTTCTGGATTTTCACCAAATTTCTCCGCCCATTGCATTCCAAGAAGTGCGTGTGGCAATTCGGATTCTTGCTCTGGAACTTTTCCTATATCGTGCAATAAACCTGCTCTTTTGGCGAGTTTTACATTTAGTCCCAATTCAGCTGCCATAGTTGCTGCAATATTGGCAACTTCTCTAGAGTGTTGCAAAAGGTTTTGCCCGTAGGAAGAACGGTATTTCATACGACCTACGATTTTTACCAATTCTGGGTGTAAACCGTGTATTCCTAAATCTATAATTGTTCTTTTCCCGACTTCTATAATTTCTTCATCAATTTGTTTTCTGGTTTTTTCTACCACTTCTTCTATTCTTGCAGGGTGTATTCTGCCATCGGTTACCAATCTGTGTAGGGAAAGTCTTGCGATTTCTCGGCGTACAGGGTCGAAGCAAGATAAAAGGATGGCTTCTGGTGTATCATCTACGATAATTTCTACGCCTGTGGCAGATTCCAATGCACGGATGTTTCTACCTTCACGCCCGATAATTCTACCTTTTATCTCATCGGATTCTATATTGAAAACGGAAACAGAATTTTCTATCGCTTGTTCCGTTCCTATTCTTTGTATGGTTTGGATAACGATTTTCTTCGCCTCGTTTTTGGCATTCATTTGTGCCTCTTCTATAATGCTTTGCACGTGTGCTTGGGCTCTGGTTTTGGCTTCGGCTTTCATGGCTTCTACCAATTCGGCTTTGGCTTCGTCTGCGGAGTAGTTGGATATTTTTTCTAATATTTCTACTTTTTGAGCAGTAATGGTTTCCAACTCGTGTTGTTTTTTCTCTAAAATGCTGTGCTTTTTGGAGTAATCTGCAATTTGCTTATCCAAATCTTTTTCCAGTTTTCCGGTTTTGCTCAGCTCGTCATTCAGTTTACTTTCTTTATCTTTTATTCTTTTTTCCGATTCCTGCATTTTCTTTTCTCTTGCTTGGATATCGGCATCGTGTTTAGATTTCAGTTCCAAGAATTTTTCTTTGGCTTGCAGTTGTTTTTCTTTTTTTACGGATTCGGCTTGTACGGTAGCCTTTTCTACAAGGTTATCGGCATTTTTTTTGGCATCTTCTAAAATGAATTTTGCCTTTGTGTTTAGCGAACTTTTGGAAAATACCATTCCTATGATAATTCCTATTGCTAAACCGACAATGCCTATGATAATTGCGGTTGCTGTCATAATATATGTATAGTTTAATTTTTAATTTTTTTTAATTTTAATTGATGAATAGTAATACGTTTAATCATCAAATAAAAAAAGCCCACAACAGTTCAAGTGATATAGAGTAAACTCCTAATCAACACGATTTGAACTGATTTTCACGGTCTGTAATCCACGCAGGGTGGCACGCCATTCCGTAAACTTTTGCTCGGTAATTGTTTAGCGTTGAGTTTACCTTAATGTGTTAGAACTATTGTAGGCAGTCTGTTTTAGGAAAAGAAAAATCTACTTTTCCAAATCCTCCAAAAGGCGATTCAGATACTGAAGCCGCTCGTTGGAAGCGTTTTTATTTTTTTCTATATTCAACTGAGATACTTCGGCGTCGGTTCCTAATTTCAAGGCACACATGGCTAAGGCATCTTGTTTATCCCGAACATCAAAACCAGCTTCGAAATCTTTAATCATAGTTTCGATTTTTTTACCCACTTTTCTTAGTGTCTCTTCCTCTGCGGAAGGCACGTTTAGTGGATATACTCGCCCGGCAATATTTATGGTAATTCTTCTTACATCCATTGTTATAGGCCGTTGTTTTGAAGTTGTGCAATACAGGCATCTATCTCTTTTACCAATCTGTTGATGTGATTTTTCATCAGTCGGTTATGTTCCGGATTTCCCGATATTGCGGATTGTAGTTTTATATTTTTTTGTTCTTCTGCTAATTCCTGATTTTTTCTTCTTTCCAAATCGTATTTCTGCTTCGTTTCTGCTAAATCTTTATTGAGCATTTCGTATTCCTCCTTCAAGTTTTGATGTTTTTTTTTCAGCATCAAAATATTTTTTTCCAACTGGGCAAAATGGCTTTCTAAATCTTTAGACATTTCAGGTTTTAATTCTAACTATTGCAAAATTATGAAAAATTAACGGTAAAAAAAGCGAAACATCGGTTTAATTTTATTTTTTTGAAAATAAAAAGAGAAAGCTTGGATGCCTTCTCTTTGTAAATGTTTTATAATCAGAATTTTAATAGATTTTATTCAAATTTCAAAACAAACATAAATATTCTGGATTGTGCTGTAGCAATGGCTGCTGCCCAATATGGTGGCGTACCTGCGTTGTCTTTTACAATCTCGTTGTTTGTGATAAATGTTCCTCGGAATGCAGGTGTTAGTTTAAATCTACTGAAATAAAACTGAATACCAGCCTCTACGCTCCATCCGAAATTATGCGTTGTAGACCGATAGATTCCTAAACTATTATCATCTGCTGCACCTTGGTTGGATTGCAGATTAATCAAATAGTTTATACCTGCGGCAGCGTAAGGACGAGAGTTGTACCAACGATTGCCGTGAAACTCCAGTAGCAAAGGAACGTCTATATAAGTAGATTTTACAGTTCTGGTTTTATCTGCATCTGTAAGGGTAAGGGCTGGATAAATTGCTGGTATTTCAACAAACCTGTCGTTTTCTTGTGTATCGAAGGTTAATTCTCTGTGAGCGAATTGTAGCCCAGGTTCTAATCTTAAATCGAAGTTATCATTCAACCTCATTTTCCCGATAAGTCCCGCACCGAAACCATACGTTCCTTTGGATTGTACCAGATTTTTTTGGTAAGGATTTTGGCTTGTTTTTTCGCTCATTCCGTAGAGTGGGTCTAAAACCAACTTGTAATCGTAATTGTTGGCAGCCAAGAAAAATCCCCAACTGAATTTTTGGTCATCAAAGCCTTCTAACCTATCCATTCTATCTTTTGTTCTGAACAAAGAAAATTGGGCATCTGCCAAATGGGAAGCGATGAGCAAAACAGCGAATGTGGTTTTTGTAATAAGTTTCAACATTTTATTTGGTTGCTTTGTAAATGGTTGCAATTCCTAAACTTAGTTTTTTATATTCTACTTTTTTGTAGCCAACATCCAAAAGGATTTGTTTCATTTTTTCACCAAAAGGAAATGCGTTTACCGAGTCTGGAAGATAGGTGTAAGCCCTATTGTCCTTGGAAACTAATTTGCCGATTCTTGGTAAAATATTTTTGAAATAAAACATATAAAAAGGTCCTAAAAAACCCTCTACTTTGGAAAACTCCAAGATATAAACACTATGGTTTTCCTTCACTACTCGTTTTAGTTCGGATAGTCCTTTGTTTAAGTTTTCAAAATTCCTCACTCCAAATGCAACGGAAACAGCATCGAATTTATTATCCTCGAACGGAAGATTTTCGGCATCTCCTTTTTGCATAGATATTTTTTCTTGCAGATTTTGTTTCTTTATTTTCTCTATTCCTACGTTCAACATCTGCTGGGAAAGGTCTAAGCCAACCATTTGTGCTTTTGTGCCTTTTTGTATGGCAATTGCCAAATCGCCTGTTCCTGTTGCAACATCCAGCACGGTTTTGGGTTGGTCTTGGTTCAGCCATTTTACCAAAGTATTTCGCCAAAGTACATCTATTTTCATAGACAAGGTATGGTTTAGCAAATCATACTTTGGTGCGATATTATCGAACATATCTTCTACTTGGCTCTTTTTGCTGGCGTCGGAATTGTATGGTGTAACTTGTTGTTTCAAAATTCTAAAAATTGTAATATTCTTTATAATAATTAAGGAAATCTTGCTTGCGAAAGATTTTCACACGGGATTCTATTTTAGCGATATTTTTTATAACCTTATCATAATCTTCATCTATATTGTAATAAAAATCATCGGTGTACAGTTGGTTGAAATGTTGTGGATCGCCATAGTATTTTTGCCCATCTATCTCCGTTTGTGGCAAGGCTGCTAATAGCGAATCTTTTTTCAGATTATAACCATAATATTGGCGATGCGTATAATAATCGGAGTGGGAAATATTTACCAAACCTCTTATTTTATTTACTGTGAAAGCAGAGTCGTACAGCAGTTCTTTTTGTCCGTTATAGACTTTTATATCATTTTTTCCTTTATTTAGTTCTACTTTTACATATTGCCCTGCGGAGATTATATTTTCTTCGCCATTATTTAGTCGGAAATAATAAGTGTCTGCTGTCGGATTATCCACAACATAATAATTCTTTTTGCTAAGGAATATAAAGTAAATACCAAATGCCAAAGCAAAAACAATTACCGAAACGATAAAACCAAATAATGCAGGATTTTTCTTCATATTTTTTTGATAGTAAAACTCTGGCAAATTTAATAAATATTTTCATTTGTTAAAGTTTTCATTTTAATTCTTAAATTTGTACCCTTAAAATTAATGAAGATAAATTAAATAAAATATGCCAAATACAATCATTATCGGTTCGGGGAGTTATATTCCTGAAAATATTATCGGCGGTTCTCATTTCAAAGATTCTATTTTTTTTGATGACAATTATGAGAGAATAAACAAACCGAATGAGGAAATTATACAAAAATTTGTTGAAATAACCGAAATAGAAGAACGCAGATATGTGGACCCTTCTCTCAGCAATTCCGATATTGGGACAAAAGCTGCAAAAATAGCATTGGAAGAATCGGGGATAGATAAAGAAAGTTTGGATTTTATAATTGCAGCAACCAATTTTGGCGAGATTGATAATTATGGGCAATCCAGTTTTATGCCTTCTCTTTCGGCTCTTATAAAGCATAAATTGGGAATTAAGAATACAAAATGCATTAATTATGATATGATTTTCGGTTGTCCAGGTTGGGTCGAAGGAATGATTTTGGCAGATACACTAATAAAATCAGGTCGAGCAAAAAATATTTTAGTTGTAGGTTCCGAAACATTGAGCCGAGCTACAGACCCTTACGACAGAACGAAAATGATTTTTGCCGATGGTGCAGGAGCCGTAGTGGTAACCGCAACAGATGATGAAAATGTAGGAATTATCTCCCACGATACGCTTTGTTTTAATGAAGAAGAACTTTGCTATTTGGAAAACTCTCATTCCCTAAATCCAGATGCCGATCAAACGAAAAAATACATCCGAATGAGAGGAAGAAAAATCTACGAATTTGCTCTAAAATACGTTCCCGATGCAATGAAAGCAACCATAGAACAAGCGAATATAGGAATAGAGGATATAGATAAAATACTGATACATCAGGCTAATGCAAAGATGGATCATGCGATGATTTCACGGCTTTTCAAGTTGTACGGAAAAACGGATTATGACCATGCGGTTGCTCCAATGACGGTGCAAAAACTCGGTAACACTTCTGTAGCAACCATCCCAACAATGTACGATTTGATAAAAAAAGGACAAATGGAGGGACATCAATTCAGACCTCAATCACATATTCTTTTCGCTTCCGTAGGTGCAGGAATGAATATTAATGCGATTGTTTATAAATTTCCTTAAGAAAATATAATGTAAAATTTATAATGTGAAAAGTACAATGTTATATTCGTAAATTATCGTTGTACTTTTTGCGTTTTATGAAAATATGAAGCAGTTTTTTTTCATCATCACAGGAGTGATTATTTTGCTGGAGTTTTATGTTTATCAAGCTGTGAAAAACATTGTTTCCAACCATTATATGCGTTGGATTTATATTGTTGTGAATATAGTAATATACGCCTTGTTTTTTTATCATATTCTTGCTTCTGGACAAAATGATAGGAATCATAAGCATTTCCAATGGTTTATTACATTGTTTTTAGCATTTATGCTTCCCAAAATTGTTGCATCATTATTTTTATTGATAGATGATATTTTTCGCTTTCTACAATTAGGAATGCAATATGCTACGAAAGCCGAACCGCATTTCCCTGAAAGACGAAAATTCCTCAGTCTAATGGGCTTGGGAATTGCAGGAACTTTGTCTGCATTATTTTTAGATGGTGTTATTTTTGGGAAATACCGTCATAAAGTACGCCACGTAAAACTGAAAATAAAAAATCTGCCACAGAGTTTCAAAGGTTACAAAATCGTACAAATATCCGATGTTCACAGTGGTAGTTTCTTTAATCCTGAAAAACTAAAACCCGCATTTGATTTAATAAATGAGCAAAAGCCTGATTTGATATTATTTACGGGAGATATGGTGAATAATTTGGCAGAAGAGTTTCAGCCGTTGCAGTATTTATTTACTTCGTTAAAAGCCAAAGATGGCAAGTTTTCCGTTTTGGGAAA
>JAUNTR010000117.1:0-1292 GCA_030538575.1 Cruoricaptor ignavus
ATTTTCCCACAAGAATATCGACAACCGATTATGAAAGAAATACAAGAAAATAAAGCACAATACAGAAACTTTATCGGGCAAAAAATGGCGAAGCAAGTTCGTGTAATTCCCGACCTTAACTTCTATTTGGACACCTCTTTGGACGACGTGGAAAGAATAGAAAAAGAACTGAAAGGCGAAGGCGACAATCCTGTGCTATAAAAATCTATCGTGGGAAATACTGCATTCTACATTGCTAAAAGATACCTGATTGCCAAAAAAGGCAGTACAGCAGTTACCTTTATTACTTGGTTAGCAGCTTTCGCTATGATGACGGCTGTTGCTGCGATGTTCATCATTATTTCCGTATTTTCGGGATTAGAAGACCTCAATCGGGATATGATTTCTAACCTGCATGCCGACCTTACTATTTCTGGAAAATCACAAAAAAGGCTAAACAATATTGCTACAGTAGAACAGCAACTGAAAGCCGAGCCAGAAGTAGCACATTTTGCCAAAGTGATAGAAGAAAAAGTGTATATCTACTACGGTGATGTTGGCGAAATTGCCTATCTGCGTGCCGTAGATTCTGCCTACACCAAAGTAAACCCGATTGACAAAAATATTTTCTTTGGCAAATATCTCGATTACGAATACAGCAACGAAGTGGTTTTGGAAAACAGCCTGGACAACCGCCTCGCTATTCCCGTAGGAGAAAATGCCGACCCCGCAACTGTTTTTATGCCAAAACCTGGCACAGGAATTATAAATACCGAAGATGATATTTTCACGAAAAAAGAAATTTTCGCAAGCGGAGTTTTCCCAGGAAATGACCAACTGAACAACTACATTATCGCTCCATTGGAACTCGGGCAAGAGCTACTAAATTTGCCCAAAAACTCAGCGTACAAAATCGTTATAAAACTAAACAACCCGAATGCTGCAAACGATGTAAAAAAAATTCTTTCGGAACAATTGGGAGACAGCTATGTCATCAAAACCAAAAAGGAAGAAAATGCCGCTTTCTGGAAAATGATAAATACTGAAAAAATGATGATTTACCTCATCTTTGCTTTGGTTATTTTCATTACAACATTCAATTTAGCAGGAGCAATTATCATCCTTCAATTGGATAAAAAAACGCAAGCCAAATCGCTTATATCATTAGGTTTACCATTAAAATCACTGAGGAAATCTTATTTTTACACAGGCATGCTTATTGTATTTTTCGGGATAGTTTCGGGACTTGTATTCGGGACTTTGATATGCTATTTCCAAATGCAAACCAATTTTTTCAAAGCAGGAATAGATTT
>JAUNTR010000117.1:1392-2870 GCA_030538575.1 Cruoricaptor ignavus
AATGAGTTTAGACATCGGTCAAATTGTAGAAATCCCGGAAAACTCCGCCCTCTACTCTACTGAAAAAAAGGACTTCCTGAGTAAGAAAGAGGAACTTTTATGGCTATCTCAAAAACCCAAATACACACTTTATGACGGTATTTTATTAGCAGGACACAACGGTGTGGAACAATTCCGTATCGGGCAAAGAAAAAAACTGGGCATCAGCGGAAAAAAAAAACCACTCTATGTTTTAGCAATAGATAAAAAAGCACAAAGAATTTTTGTAGGGCAAGGCAATAATCATCCAGGATTGGCTACCAAAGTTATCAAAATCAATAGAAATGAAAACGACATTTTTCCACTCGAAAATAATGAAGAACATATTTCTGTAAAATTTATTTTGAAAAATGAAACCGCCAATGCTACGCTACACACTTATCCCGATATTTTTTTTATAGAATTTGAAAAACCTATTTATAATATCCCAGAAAATGAAACATTAAAACTTTACCTTAATGAAAAACTTATAAAAAGTTTTAATTTTGCAGAAGAATAATAGAACAACTTTTAAAATCAAAAATGAATCAACGTAATAAATTTTAATTAAAAAAAATGAAAACGAAACTATCTTTTTTAGCTATACTATTTTCATTAATGCTATTGGCACAAACCGCCCCGAGCTATTATAACGGAATAGATTTTAGCAAAACCAAAAATGAACTGAAAGCCGATTTGGCAACACTAATTACTCGTACGCATACCTCTCAGGTTTCGTACACCGAGCTTTCTACCTTCCTAAAAACCACAGATGCCGACCCTGAAGTTTCGGGCAACATATTGTTACTATACGGTAGTACAGCAAGTGGCACGCACCAACGCAGTCGTAGTGCAAACGGAAGTTGGAACAGAGAGCACACCTATCCTCGTTCTTTGGGAACACCAAACTTAGGTTCTTCTGGTGCAGGTTCGGATCCTCATCATCTAAGACCAACTGATACACAACTGAACAGCAATAGAGGAAATCTAAAATTTGCTGATGGAAGCGGTGTTACAGCACATAGCACAAACGGAGGTTGGTATCCCGGAGATGAATGGAAAGGCGATGTTGCAAGAATGATGATGTACCTTTATCTAAGATATCCTACACAATGCTTGCCCAACAATGTGGCTCTCGGTCCAAGAACCTACGCTACCGATATGCCAGATATTTTACTAAAATGGAATATAGAAGACCCTGTATCTGATTTCGAAAGACAAAGAAATAATGCTGTAGCTAACAGACAAGGGAACAGAAATCCTTTTATAGACAACCCTTATTTGGCTACTGTAATCTGGGGCGGAGATGAAGCCGAAAACACTTGGCCTGATACGATAAATGGCGGAACAGAAAGCGATGACACACCTCCATCAACTCCTACCAATGTTGCCGTAAGCAATATTACAGCTTCTACTGCAACTGCCACTTGGACAGCATCTACGGATAACATTTCGGTAAA
>JAUNTR010000117.1:2970-6429 GCA_030538575.1 Cruoricaptor ignavus
CTCTAACTACAATACCAGAGAATGGACGAATAACGGAATAACTTGGACAGCCACAGATGCCAGAACAGATGAAACTGTAAACGGAAGAGCTATTGTTATAAGAAATGGCAAACTAACATCCAGCCAAATATCTGGTGGAATAAGTACCCTTACTGTAACTACGGAAAGAAAATTTGGTGGCGGAAGTGGAACTTTTACTTTATTAATTAATGGCGTGGAAAAAGGCACTATTCCATACAGTGCAAGTGTTACTAAAACGACAATCGAAAACATCAATGTAGAAGGAAACATTGTGATTGAACTGAGAAACAATTCCACATCCAATCGTGTAGCATTAGACGACCTTAGTTGGACTTGCCACCCTCAACTAAGCACGAACGAAATTGGAGTGAAAAACAAAATATCCATCAAACAAAATCCTGTAAGAAATGGGGAAATCCACCTGCAAGGACAAGCTTTGGATAAAGTGCAATATGTACATATATACAACGTTTCAGGACAATTGATACAGACTTTGCAAAAGCCATTCATTAATAATAACATCCTAAAAATCAATAATTTGAAAAAAGGATTTTATATCTTAAAATTGGACTCTCAAGTTTTGAAATTTATTGCAGAATAAGTTATCTGACTTAAAACCAAATATTCTATGGGAAGTTTTTTTTAGACTTCCCATTTTTTATATCCCGATTCTCAACTCTCGGCTCTTGATTCTTGACTCTTGGCTCTTGTTTTATGTCTCTAATTTTTTGTAACTTTGGATGATGAAAGCAGAACAAAAATTCGGACTCGTTGGTAGAAATATTTCTTACTCTTTTTCGCAAAAATACTTTACCGAGAAATTTAAAAAATTATTTTTAGAAAATCATTTTTACGAAGTTTTTGATATACAAAATATCGAGGAAATTAAAAACGTTTTGGGAATCGAAAATCTAAAAGGCTTTAATGTTACCATTCCTTACAAAGAACAAATCATCCCATTTTTAGATGAACTGAGTGAGGAGGCAAAAGAAATCGGTGCGGTAAATACGGTTCTGATAAAAGATGGTAAAACGACAGGCTACAATACCGATGCTTTCGGTTTCGAGAAAACTTTGCTCCTTCACAAAAAAGAAAATCAAAATTCAGCAATTGTTTTGGGAGATGGTGGTGCAGCAAAAGCCGTAAAATTTATATTAAAAAAGCATAAAATCCCGTACATTACAGTTGCCAGAAAATCGGAAATCAATTTCCAAAATTTGTCTGATGATATGGTGCAAGAGCATAAAATCATCATCCAATGTACGCCTGTTGGCACATTTCCAAATGTAGAAGATTGTTTGGATTTTCCTTTTAAATCGGTAACTTCCGAACATTTGATTATCGATTTAATCTACAATCCAGAATACACCGAATTTATAAAAAAAGCAAGCTTACAAGGTGCAAAAACTGCCAATGGCTATTATATGTTGGAACAGCAAGCAGAAAAAGCGTGGGAAATTTGGCGTTATTAAAGAAAATTTATTTATATTTATACCGACTTTTCAGGCTTCGCACAGAAGCTTGGATATAGAAACACAAAATAACTTAAAAAAAGTAAGTTACTATGATTACGGAACAACCTAATTTCGGAAACGAAAATTTGAATCCTGAAAACAACAAAACCAATCAGGAAACGGTGGAAAACAACGCACAAAACCCAACTGTGGAAACGGATAATCTTCCTGTGGAAGAAGCACAACTGCCCGAAAATACCGATGCCGAAAATGCAATCGATGCCGAGCGTTCCGAATCGCCAAAACCCGAAACCGAAGAACAGGAAGAAGAACAAGAATACGCCGACCATACTACGGATAACCGCTCTGTAAAGGAATTAACCGCAGAAATGGAAAAACTGGTAAACCAAGAAAATGCAGGTGAAAAATACACCACCTTCAATCAACTGAAAGACTTGGCAATCAAAAAAATACAGGAGGAAACTCAAGATAAAAAACACGAGTTTACGGATGCAGGAAATGCAGAAGAAAATTTCTCTTGGGAACATCCACTTTTATCCAGATTATCGGGATTGATAACGATTTTCAAAGAAAAACACGACTTGTTCCTAAAACAACAAGAAGAGCAACACTCCGAAAATTTGACACACAGACAAAGCATTATAGAACGCTTGAAAAATCTATATACGAATACGGAAATCGGGACAAACCTCTTCAAAGAAATTCGTGCGATAAAACAAGATTGGTCGGAAGCCGGACAAGTAGCGAAATCCGAATTTAAAATTCTGAATAACAATTACTACCATCATCTGAACCAATTCTACGCTATGCTCGACCTCAACAAAGATTTCCTGCAAATGGAATACGAGCATAATTTGGAGAAAAGACAACACATTATTTCCCGAGCCAAAGAATTGATTAGCGAACCTGTGCAAAAAGCACTAAACGAACTGCAATACTTACACAAACTTTGGAAAGAAGAAGCCGAGCCTGTGGCAGAGGAGTTTAGAGAAAAAACTTGGGAAGAGTTTAAAGAGATTTCCAATAAAATCCACGAAAGAAAAGCGGAACTTTCGGCAGAGTTGGAGAAAGAACAAAACGCCAATTTGGAACTGAAAAACCAAATCATCAATAAGATAAAAAAACTGGTTGAACCCGAAAAAACGCCTAACCATAATTATTGGCAAAATGCTATAAAAAAAGTAGAAGAACTGAGAAATGAGTTCCTAAAAATTGGTAGCGTTCCAAGGAAAATTTCCACACAAAATTGGAATGAGTTCAAGCAAGTTCTTAGAAGTTTTAATACTACAAAAAATGAGTTTTATAAAAACCTGAAAGGTAGCCAAATCTCTAACTTAGAAGCTAAAACCAACCTAATACAAACCGCTAAGGATAATATGCATTCCGAAGACTGGGACACGATGGTACCTCTCTTCAAAAAACTGCAAGAAGATTGGAAAAATATAGGACACGTACCAAGAAGCCAAACCAATAAAATTTGGGATGAATTTCGGGAAGCTTGCAATACTTTCTTCAACAATTATAGAAGTAAAAACAACGCTACAGGCGACAATTGGAAGGAAAACTACAAGCAGAAAAGACAACTTTTGGATGAGTTGAAAGCCATAACAGAGGAAGGTAGCGTAGAAAAAATAGAAGAAATAAAAGCCGCTTGGAATGCGATAGGAAAAGTACCGAGAGAGAAACTTTCTATTAATACGGAATTTAACAAAACGCTAAGAGACAAACTGAAAATCAATAAGATAAGCGAATTTGATTTGAAGGATGAAAACCTATCCGAAGCACAAGTTACCGACAAAGCGAGAAAGCTGAAAAACCAAATATCCGATTTGGAAGCAGAAGTTGCCACGTTGGAAAACAACCTTGGATTTTTCAGTAATCCGAGCAGAGAAAATCCTTTATTAAAAGACACTTTCGAAAAAATAGACGACAAAAAAGCACAACTGGAAACCCTAAGAATTAG
>JAUNTR010000118.1 GCA_030538575.1 Cruoricaptor ignavus
CCCGAGCTTTTTTCGGGACATTTTTTTTAGATAGTTTGTAGCGATGGATTTTATGTGTATATTTGAACGTTATCTGCCATTATTAAAAGTAACACATATGATTGACTACGTTCAAATTTCCCTACAAATAATTTTGATTCTAATCGCTTTATATTTAGCACTCTTTAAATCATATTTTCAAGAAAAAGGCAAGAATATTGCCACAAAAGAAGATATTGAAGAAATAACACAAAAAGTAGAAAAAATTAAAAATGATCTAACTTATTCTACACAAACAAAAATTAGTCTTAAGTCAGAAGAAAAAAAGTCATTGATAGAATATTATGAAAAATATTACCAATTTCAAAATTATCTTTCTGACATAACTTTAATTGGGATTCACGAAAATAATCAAGAAAAAATAAGAGATATTGAAGAAAGAATTGACCAATTAAAATCAGATTTTGATATGGCTTCTGCAAAGTTAGAACTGCTAATAAATAACAAAGATTTTATTCAGAAAAGTCGTGAGTTAAAATTGCACACAATCAAATATCAAGGTGTAGTCAATGAGTATATTGGGAATGTAGAAAAATTATTTATTGATGTAAGGCACATTCTTAACACTTTTCCCAAGGAGAATCAAAAAGAAAAAATAAAAAAAATCTATGAAGAAAGGTCAAATTACTATAAGGAACTGAATACCGAAAGAATGGAACTCTATAAAGTTCAATATGAAACAGAAATAGAAATAAGGCAAGAAATTTACAAAATTCTTCAAAAATTGATTGAAGTATAACGCTATATAATATGGTATTTGCAAAAGACGGGGTTAAAATTTTAGGAATTTTCAGTTCACAAAAAATCATTTCGCTTTCCATTTTTTTTTGTAAATTTGGAAGAGTGAAATGGTTTTTGCTAAGATTTGTGTTTATAGGAAGTTTTACCTTTCTTAGTCCGCACTTCAGCCAATACTTTATCCGTTGCACGCAATTTTACAAAAATATGTCATAGAATAAACCAAAGAAAATAAGACAATAAATGAAAAATCTACTTTTAGTCTTCTTTGTATTTTTATCAATAAATGTATTTTCACAGAAAAGTGAAGAATACAAACAATTTATTCAACAACTTAAAACTGATACCAAAACAGATAAAAATGATAAAACTGTTCTGAAACTTCTAAATGATTTTTATGAACAAGCATTACAATCTGAAAAGGGTGAATTGAATTCTGATATTTCGGACAGAATTCAAAAAATTTATGCGGATAAAAATTCAAAAAACATACAAATTCTTAATATGTTTCTTGTGTATCAGAATCATATCACTAAAACTGCAGCGGTTGGAAAGCAGCCAGATTCAAAATTCCAAGTAGATTTGATGAGCGATTTAGAAGCAGAAATTAAAAATGTTTATGAAGATTGTCCAGTAATTATAGACATATATAAAGCAGAAGCATTAAATTCAAATGGACAAACAAAAGAATCTGCTGAAATAATTTCAAAAAGCCTTGAAAAATTTCCTAATTCGGTTTCTCTAAAAGTTTACAAATATTTGGATACTAAAGACGAAAAAATAAAACAAGATTTAATTAGAAACCACTCAAAACATTGGATGGTTCAGCAATTTGAAATTAAATAAACACTGCATATAAGTAAAAATAATATTATGTCTTTTGAGAAGTTTAACATTGAAAAATATTCAGATAAATATCGAAATCAAGTTCTCGATGTTTGGGAAAAATCTGTATTGGCAACACACAACTTTTTAAAACCGAGCGACTTTAAAGAAATCAAACAACTTGTACAGTCCTTCAATTTTAATGATTTTGAAGTTTATTGTCTAAAACAAAATGACGAAATAGCAGGGTTCATAGCTCTCGATGAACGAAAAATAGAAATGCTTTTCTTTTCGCCTGAATATATTGGAAAAGGTTTTGGAAGAAAACTGACTGACTTTGCTTTTTCAGAATTAAAAGCCGACAAAGTGGACGTAAACGAACAAAATACAAATGCGGTTAAGTTTTACGAAAAACTCGGTTTTAAAACATACGAACGAACAGAAAAAGATGACCAAGGAAAGGAATATCCTTTGTTGAGAATGAAACTTGAAATAACTAAAAGCTAACGAAAAACAAAGCCCCGACAATTCCATATGAAACTACATCAAAAAAAATTAGTGAAATAAAAAGTTTTCTTGAAAGAAAACTTGGGGACAAAGTAAAATTATCTAAAGATTTTGGAAGTGAGTTTTTAGAAATTGAAAAATCAGATTTTTGGTTATCAATTAACAAAAATGAATTTACTGTTGGATTTGGAATGAATCACGCACATTTCAGCGAAGATGATGAAAATTTACAAAACGGAATTATTCAGACTTTTGACCTGTTAACAAATAAAATAAAATTGACAAACTACATCAAAGGCAACACTATTTATAAAGCAATAGTTGAAATTGAATATCCAAATGGAGAAATTAATAATATCGGTGAAAGTGGACTTTTAATATTCCCATTTTGGAAAAAGAAAATCATTGAAACAAAAGTTTTAGAACCAATTATTGATAAAAAAGAAATCGAAGTTGAATTAGATGAAATAATAAATTAAAGTAACTTCGGCTAACATCTTATTTGCAACAAGTTGATAATTATTCTCATAAAATAAATTTGGCTAAAATACCAAAAATTGGTATATTTGATTTCGGAAATTAAATGTAAAGCTATGGCTAAAAATACTTCGATTTTATTAGGCGATTATTTCGATAATTTTATCAATTCACAAATTAAAACTGGAAAATATTCCTCAGCAAGTGAAGTTATAAGAACAGCTTTACGAATGTTTGAGCATGAAGAAACTAAAAAAGCTGAATTAATAAAAGAACTGAAAAAGGGGGAAAAATCAGGATTTTCTACAAATTTCGATAGAGAATCATTTAAGGAAAATTTGCATAAAAAATATTCTGCTGAATAATGAAATACAAAATCAGTAAATTAGCAGAAATTGATTTAGAAAATATATGGCTTTATACTTTTGAAGAATGGTCGAAAGAACAAGCTGATTATTACTATGATTTGATAATGAATGAAATAGAATACATTTCAGAAAACTCCAAATCGGGGAAAGATTATAATCAAATTAGAAAAGGATATTTTCGTACTCGGGTTAAATCACATTTTATTTTTTATAGAATCAATTTGAAAGAGGAAAAAATAGAAATTATTAGAATTTTGCATCAACAAATGGACATTGATTCTCATATAAATGGATAATCACTAACCTGCTATTCTGCATCATATTTGCAAAATGCAGGCTTGAAGTTATAAGTTGAAATTTTATGAATTTTTAGTTCGCAAAAAACCATTTCGTTCTCCATTTTTTTTGTAAATTTGGGGAAGTGAAATGGTTTTTGCAAAGATTTGTGTTTATAGAAAGTTTTACCCTTCTTAACCTTGACTTAGTAAAGTCGTTTTAGATTATGTGAAATAATTCCCAAAATTAACTTATATGCAGGCTGATTATTTTATACAGGAAATCATTAAAATTATTTTAGAGAAAGGAATACTTGCAATTTCAATATTAATTGTTGGCTTTAGGATTACTAAGACAATTGAAAAAATTAAAAGTAATGAATCATTCAAAAATGAAATAACAAAAATAAGAGTTGAAAAAATTGCTAAATTTTATGATTTATTTTCTCAATATGAACATTGGTCAAATAGAATAATAATTCATTTTGAAACAGGTGATTATTTAAATGAGACAGAATTGTTAGAAGCAACTTTAGAACACGATAAAATAAATAAAATCTTAGGTTATGAATTAAACCAAATGAGATTTTGGATAAATGACGACATTTACTTTCATACTGTTGGACAATTAGAATTATTAAAGGTAATTAAAAATGACATTTTGATTGAAAAAAAATCAAGTAAAATTAAAGAACAAAGAGCTAATTTAGATTCATTAAGAATGAATATTGATAAACTTCTTATTTATTTGAGAAAAGATCAAAAGATAATAATGAAAAGATACGATAGAAGTTACTTATACAAATAAAAAAGTGCCATATAACATCGTATTTGTAAAAGAGCGAGTTTGAAGTTATTAGTTCACAAAAACCATTTCGTTTTCCATTTCCATTTTTTTATAAATTTGGAAAAGTGAAATGGTTTTTGCAAAGATTTGTGTTTATAGAAGGTTTTGTCTTTCTTAATCTTGACTTTACAAATGCTTTTTTCGTTATCTGCAATGATGACAAAAAACGCATATAATATGAAAAATTTATTAAAATCAACATTAATTTTACTGATTTCGGTAACTCTTATTTCTTGTCTTCCAATGGCGGGAAGCCCAATGACAGCATTTATTGTAAAAAATACTTCTGAAAAATCTATAAGTTTTTCTGCAAGTGTAATAAAAATGTCGCAAACATTTGGACGTCAAGAAGTAACTAATTCATTTACCGTTAAAGCAAAAGACAGCATTATCGTAAGACAAACCTATTTCAAAAAAGATGGCGAAAATCCACAAAAATGGTTTTCAAAGTTTGATATTTTTCCAGTAGAAGGAATTGAAATGAATAATCCAAATCTTGCTGAAAATTGGAAAAAAGGATCTAAAGACAATGTCCCAACTTATACTTTTACCATAAACAAATGAAATCTCTGAAATTAATCTTAATCTTTATTTCGGCTTTTGCTTTTTCGCAATCCAATATTTTTGATAGACTTTCCGCATTGGACAACAATGGCAAAACTTGGTATAATATTGATGGTTATAGCGTTACAAGTGAAGTTTTTCATAATTCCTTTGATGAAAAAGGGCTAAAGAAAATTTTTAAAAAGCATAATATTTCTGAATCTGATTTAAAGATTAGAGATGAAAAAATTGATTTCAATAATTATTTCATTACAAAAAAACAAAAAATCGTAGGAGAAATTTATCAAACTAATAATTGCTATTTTGTTCAAAATCCTAACAAAACTACTACTGTTGTTTGGTTTATAAAAAATGGAAACACGGATAAAGAAACCGAAAGAGATTTAGTTAATAAAATAATTAACAACCAAATTCCTCAAGAAAATTTTGTTCCGTTGCAAATTCAGTCAATTGATTTTGCAGGAAGAAATATAGAACTTGGGAATAGTTGCTATTGGACATTTCTAAACACGGTGCAATGTCCATATTTTGGAGAAATGAATTGGTCTATTCATAAAACTTTGGAAGATGCAAAACAATCTGTTGAAAATCAATATAATGTAACAAAATCCAGAAAAAGTACAAAAATTGTGAGTGAAAGCATTGTTGATGTTGAATTTGAAGGCGTTACAACCAAAGCAAAAAAAGTTATTGTAGAGTTGAAAGGAGTTACTTCAGCTTTGGCAGGAATGTCGGAAGGAAAATCATTGACCGTTTATTACATTGCAGAAAATGTGAGAAACAAGAATATAAGTTGTGTAATGAGTTTTTGGAACAACGACCAAATAAATCCTGAAACTAAATTGCCACCACTTTTGGAAAAATTTATGAAACTAAAATAAAAATCACAGCATACAATCTATTCCCAAAATTCAGGCTTGAAGTTATAGAGTTGATAGTTTAGCGATTTTCGATTTTCCACCACTTCACAAATACTTTTCTATTGTCTGAAATAACTCTAAAAAGGCTATAAAACTTGTATGGAATAATTTTTGTACATATATTTGTACAAATTAAAATACATAATTATGTTAATTGCAAGTGTTTCAGATTTTAGAAAAGATATAAAATCTTATCTTGACAGAGTTGCCAAAAACTTTGAAACTTTAATTATCAACCGTGGAAAAGATTCGGGCATTGTTGTAATGTCTTTAACCGAGTATAATTCATTAGTTGCTACAAATCACGAATTATCTTCTCGAATTAATGAGATTAGATTGGATTCTGCGATTGAAAAATTGAAAAACGAAAATTCCTTTGAAAAAAGCTTAATCGAAAATTGATATGAAATATGTTTTCGTTGACGAATCGTGGGAAGATTATCTATATTGGCAAAAAAATGACAAGAAAAAGTTAAAAAGAATTAATGATTTATTAAAAGATATTTCAAGAAATCCTTTTGATGGAATTGGAAAGCCAGAACCTTTAAAACATAAATATTCGGGATTTTGGTCAAGAAGAATTGACGATGAACACAGACTAATCTATCGCTATGAAGAAGGCGAAATTCAAATTGCAAAATGTAGATTTCATTACGATTAATTATTACTGCATACAACATAGGTTTTGCAAAAGCGAGTTTGAAAACTTTCCGAAAACACAAAAAACGTAAATCCTTAGTCAAAAATTAAATCATAAAAATTTTAAAGCAAGTCTAAAGAAAATAAAAAAAGTGTTTTAGGTAAATCTTCTTTTTTGTATTTTTACAACAAATTTATCGTATGGAGC
>JAUNTR010000119.1:0-1924 GCA_030538575.1 Cruoricaptor ignavus
ACAACGGCGACATAAAAATTGCCCAAACCGAAGTAGGAAAGGGCACAACTTTTAGAATTACCATAAAAAATGAAATGCGGTAAATTTTATAGTTAAAATTTCATCTATTAATTAGTCAGTTCCTCAAAATCAATATAATAATTCTTATCAAAAACTATAATTTCATTAGGTTTTAGTGAAATATTTTGCCAATTATCATTCGGATTGATGATTGTTCCATTTTCTAATTTTATGGGTAACGTGAAATTCTCAACCGTATTTTGATATCTGAAATTCAGTTGGTTATCTTTAATGAAATATTCTAAAACAGGGATTTTTGTCGTTCGCAAATATTGGTCGAAAACCGTAGAAAAATCAATACCCGATTCTTTGGAAATATATTCTTCAACTTGTTTGGAAGTTACTGTTTGATGGCGAAACTTTTCATTAAGACCTCTTAGGATTTTCCGAAATTTTTCATCTTGATTAATGACTTGGCGAATCGTGTGCAACATATTTGCCCCTTTGTAATACATATCGGTACTCCCGTGGTTTCTTACGCCGTAATTTCCAATCATCGGAATATCATTCAAAATATTATGTCGAGTGCCTTGCAGATAAGTATTTGCATCATTTTTTCCGAATAGAAACTCGGTGAACAATGTCTCGGAATAAGACGTAAAAGCCTCGTGTATCCACATATCTGCTTGGTCTTTTGCCGTAATGTTATTCGCAAACCATTCGTGTCCGCTTTCGTGGATGATGATAAAATCCCACTTCAATCCAACTCCCGTTTCGGATAAATCTGTTCCCAAATAACCATTTTCGTAATGATTGCCATAGGCAACATTGCTTTGGTGTTCCATTCCGAGAAAAGGCGTTTCCACGATTTTATAAGAATCTTCGTAGAAAGGATAAGGACCAAACCAATATTCAAAGGCTTTTAGCATAGGTTTCACTTGTCCGAACTGTTTTTTAGCTTTATCCAAATTATAATCCAAAACCCAATAATCCAAATCCAACTTGCCTTTTTCTCCTGAAAATTGGTCTTTGAAATTCACGTATTTTCCAAAGCTTGGTGCGATAGAGTAGGCGTTTATAGGATTTTTAACTTCCCAAACAAAAATATTTTTACCATTTTTTTTGGATTGAGAAATCAGTCTTCCGTTTCCTACGCCGATTAAATTTTCAGGAGAAATAAGTTCCATTGTTATGCCGTTATCAGGCTCATCATTCCAAATATCTTTTATCGGCAACCATACCGAAGCCCCGATGCCTTGCTGTGCTACAGCTGAAAAAGGATTGCCGTTTTGGTCTTGTGCGAAAACCCAACCGCCGTCCCAAGGTGCATTTTTCGCTTCGATTGGTTTCCCTTGAAAGGAGATGGAAATCGTGTGATTTTCTCCTTTTTTGAAAGTTTGTTTTGCCTTAATGAAAATAAAATCGCCATCTCTTTTGTAATCTTTCGGGAAAGAGGTTTTAATATCCGAAAACATCATCGGTTGTTGCAAATCGATTTGAAATGTGGGATTGATGACATCCTTCACAATTTCAAATGAAATGGTGTTTTTGCCCGAAATAGATTTGTTATTGAAATCAGGATTTACCGAAATATCATATTTCTTCACATCCCAAAAATTCCGAAATTCGGTATCCGAACCTTTCAGCGTATCTTGTTTGGTGAAGTTTTGACCAAACAAAATTCCTGAACAAAAAAGCGATAAGACAATAATATATTTCATTTTCTTGGAGATTTTTTATTAATTTCCAATATTTTAATATTGGTTTTTCCAACATTAAAATGTTGGGTTATTAAATCGTTCAGCCCTTCGGGCTTTCAACGTTATGATACTTTTGCTTTTCAACATTAAAATATTCGATTCCGAAATTCCAACATTAAAATGTTGGGCTATTAAATCGTTCAGCCCTTCGGGCTTTCAATGTT
>JAUNTR010000119.1:2024-6406 GCA_030538575.1 Cruoricaptor ignavus
ACATTCGGGAATTTTTCTTGCGTCATATGTATGGTAAACGAAGAATCTGCCAAAAATACCAATTGGTCATATTTATCTCTTGCCAAAAATCTCTGTTTCAGTCTTGCAAATTCTTTAAATTCATCAGATTTTTCATCGGCTTCTACCCAACACGCTTTGTGAATGGATAGCGGTTCGTAGGTACATTTTGCACCATATTCGTGTTCCAATCGGTATTGTATTACTTCATATTGCAACGCTCCCACGGTTCCTATAATTTTTCTGCCATTCATTTCCAAAGTGAATAATTGTGCCACACCTTCGTCCATTAGTTGGTCTATACCTTTTGCTAATTGCTTGGCTTTCAGTGGGTCATCGTTATTGATGTAACGGAAATGTTCAGGCGAGAAACTTGGGATTCCTTTGAAACTAATTTTTTCCCCTGCGGTTAAAGTATCACCGATACGGAAATTTCCCGTGTCGTGCAAACCTACAATATCTCCTGGGAAACTCTCGTCCACCACTTCTTTTTTATCAGCGAAAAAAGCGTTGGGAGAAGAAAATTTCATTTTTTTGTTTTCTCTTACCAATAGGTAATTTTCATTTCTTTTGAAAGTTCCCGAAACAATTTTCACAAAAGCCAATCTATCCCTATGTTTTGGGTCCATATTGGCATGGATTTTAAAGACAAATCCCGTGAAATTTTTCTCTTCAGGAGTTACCAATCTGCTATCCGATTCTTTTGGTTGAGGCATCGGAGCGATTTCTATAAAAGCATCTAAAAGTTCCCGAACACCAAAATTATTCAATGCAGAACCGAAGAACACAGGTTGCAAATCGCCTTTCATATAATCTTCTCTGTCAAATTCTGGATAAACAGATTCTATTAATTCCAACTCTTCACGAAGCGTTGTTGCGGCTTTTTCTCCGATAAGTTCATCTACTTGCGGGTCGTTTACATCGGTTATTTTTACGGAAGCTCCTACTTTTTGTTTTTTCTCTTCGAGGAAAAATTCTATATTTTTTTTCCAGATATTATAAATTCCTTGGAAATCGCTTCCCATACCAATTGGCAAAGAAAGTGGGCAAACCGTAAGTCCCAATTTTTGTTCCACTTCATCCAACAAATCGAAGGCATCTTTTCCCTCACGGTCGAGTTTATTAATGAAAACCAACATCGGGATGTTTCTCATACGGCAAACTTTTACCAATTTTTCGGTTTGCTCTTCCACACCTTTCGCCACGTCTATCACTACGATTACGGAATCTACTGCGGTAAGCGTTCTATAAGTATCTTCTGCAAAATCTTTGTGTCCCGGAGTGTCTAAAATATTGATTTTATGATTTTTATATTCAAAAGCGAGAACGGAAGTTGCTACGGAAATTCCTCTCTGTCTTTCGATTTCCATAAAGTCGGAAGTCGCACCTTTTTTTATTTTATTAGATTTTACGGCACCTGCTTCTTGTATTGCACCACCAAATAGAAGGAGTTTTTCGGTAAGTGTAGTTTTTCCTGCATCGGGGTGAGAGATAATCCCGAAGGTTTTACGTTTTTGTATTTCTTTTAATAAATCTGACATATCGAAAATTAAGATTGCAAAAATCGTGAATTTTAATGAGAATTAAAAATGTATTGTCTTTTTATCAATTTTAAACTAAAAAATAAAAGGCATACTTTTTCAACTTTCGATTGAAAAGAAATCCTTACTTTTGCCGAAGAATTTTAATTAAAATAAAAATTATATGTCGAACATTACTTTTACAATGATTAAGCCTGATGCTGTTGCAGATGGGCATATTGGTGCAATCTTGGGTAAGATTGCAGAAGCAGGATTCAAAATCAAAGCGATGAAACTTACACAACTGACAGTTGCAGATGCTAAGAAATTTTACGAAGTTCACGCTGAAAGACCATTTTACGGCGAATTGGTGGATTTTATGTCTTCAGGGCCAATCGTAGCAGCAGTTTTGGAAAAAGATAATGCTGTTGCAGATTTCAGAACTCTAATCGGAGCAACCAATCCTGCGGAAGCGGCGGAAGGTACAATAAGAAAAATGTTCGCAAGAAGCGTAGGAGAGAATGCTGTACACGGTTCGGACTCCGATGAAAATGCTTTGATAGAAGCACAGTTCCATTTTTCTGGAAGAGAAATTTTCTAAGTTTTTACTTCAATAAAATATTCTGTAAAAGTCATCTTTCGATGGCTTTTTTTATTGGCAAATACTATGTTTAGCATAAAAAATATATGTTATTTGTTTTATTTATGGCACAGAATTAGGACTTGATAAAGAAAGCTAATTTTTATGAAAAATATTTTAGTATCAGCATTATTCGTTATTTCCAATTTCGCTTTGGCACAACAGGCTGGGAAAGCAGGACAACTTTTGGAAAATAAAGCCAAGACAGAAGAAACCCGAAGCAACAACCAAAAAGCGGGAAATATTGTCATCAATAAAAATAAAAATTATAGGACAAATACAGGGAGAACAAACTCGTCTCAGTTCCGTTGGAATTATAATTACGGTTATGCCGAAGTATTTTTGAGAATTCCTGAAAATGGATATTTTACCGTAGAAATCGGCGATCAAATCATGGGCAATGCTTCGGGGAAATTTCGGTTTTTCGATTTGCCGAGTGGTAATATTCCAATTTCTATTTATTCGGGGGATTTTTTAGTCTACAATAGCGTCATCAATGTGAAAAATAATACCCGAATAGTTTTGGATTTTTTCACGGATTATGGTTTGTATTTGTTGGATAATTATCCTGTCCAAGCCCAAAATTATGGTTATAAACAATGGGATGATGTGTGGAATAATCCTTATAACCAAAATGGAAATTCGTATTATTACAACGATTATCAAGTGATGAATGATGAGCAGTTTTCGGGTTTTATGGCACAACTGAGCAGGCAGAGTTTTGATAAAGATAGATTGAGTTTCATTAATGCACAAATGCCACATACTTGGTTTACGGCAAACCAAATTTACGAAATACTAAAACAATTTAGTTTTGAAGATAAAAAGTTGGATTTAGCAAAAAAAATGTTCCATAAATGTGTAGATAAACCAAATTTTTACCGAGTTTACGATGCTTTCGATTTTGATAGTTATAAACAGAAGTTAATGAATTATGTTTCCGAAATCAGATAATCTTTGCGTACTTTTGCAAAATTGAATTTCGACAACATTATGATTTTTCTAAATAAAAAATATACGGGAGAAACCCTGAAATTGGCATTTCCTGTGATGCTTACCCAATTGGGACAAGCATCGGTGCAACTATTTGATAATATTATCGTTGGCAAACTTTTGGGAGCTAATGCTTTGGCAGCTGTATCTTTGGGGAACGCTATTTTTTTCTCGGTTTTTATCTTCGGATTAGGGATTTCGTTTGCCATTCCGCCATTGGTTTCGCAGGCACATTCTAAGAACAATCACGAGCGTATCAATTCCGTTTTTCGTCACGGTTTTGTTACCAATATTGCTGTGGGACTTTTATTGATGATTTTGCTGACGGCTTTCACTCCGTTATTATATCATCTGAACCAACCACCAGAGATTATTCCCGATACGATTGCGTATCTTACGATAATGATAATCAGTATTTTACCATTTATGGGATTCCAAACTATGCGAGAAGTTTCGGAGGGTTTGGGTTTTACCGTAGGTGTTACAAAAGCGACGATTATTGCCAATGTTATTAATATTGTACTGAATTACGTTTTTATACAAGGGCTTTTTGGTTTTCCAAAAATGGGCGTTCAAGGAGCTGCTTTGGCAACGCTTATTGCAAGGATTTTTATGTTGGTTTTCCTTTATTATATTTTGAAAAATAATAAAATTACCAAAAGATATATTAGAGATTTCTCATTGAAAATCAGTTTATTTAAGAAAACGATGTTTAGGAAACTCATTCAGTTGGGATTGCCTACCGCATTGCAAATGTTTTTTGAAGTTACGGCATTTGCGGGAGCTGCTTTTATTTGCGGATTGGTTTCTGCCAAAGATATTGCGGCACACCAAATTGCACTTAGTATGGCATCTTTTACTTTCAATCTTTGCATTGGTTTTAGTGTTGCCTCTACCGTAATGGTTGGTCGGAAATTTGGGGAGAGAAAGTTTGTAGAACTTCGGGAAATTGGGATTAATAACATAAAACTCGCCTTTATTTATATGTTTTTGTGCGGTTTGTTTTTCATTTTCGGAAGAGAAGTTTTGCCTCAATTTTTCACTAAGACAGAAGATGTAGCGGTTATTGCTTTGGCTTCTAAATTATTGATTGTAGCAGCGTTGTTTCAACTTTCAGATGGGATACAAGTTACCGTTTTGGGAATTCTGAGAGGTTTGCAAGATGTGAAAATCCCAAGTATTCTCACGTTTATTTCCTATTGGGTAATTAC
>JAUNTR010000120.1 GCA_030538575.1 Cruoricaptor ignavus
TAAACATACTCAATTTGCAAAGATAACAAAACTGTTTTTTGTTTTAGTATGTATGTAAGGAAAATTTAGGTCAAACGCACGAAAAGTTTTGTATATTCTTAAATCTCTGTTTTTCAATATTTTGAATTTTCAGATATTTTGTTTCTACAAAAATATGATAAAATTAAACAACTGATTAATAACTACTTATATTTTTCATGCGTTTGACCTATTGGGGAACTTAATTATAAAAAAAAAAACCTCCGAAAGAATTGTTTATTTGGAAAACCATTTTCGGCTTTGTGTTATGCAACGGTTTTAGTTGGCAGAATTGTTCCAAAAATCATTGCCAGCGCAAGCGTCCACTCGTGCCAATAGACAAAAAGAGAATGCAAATAGGTACGAGCAAGACGCTCGCAACAGCGAGTTTTTCCCCCGCTTGCGCAAGCATCTTGCTCGCACCAGCGTAGGGCTTTACCCTACCCAATACCAGCAGTAGTTTTTATTTATTTTCAAGATACTTTTTAATATCAGACCTCAGCCGTCCAATTTTTTGTTTCGTATATATTGATGTTTTATACCTATCTTGTTTTCCAACCGTTATTTTCCAGATGTAACTTTTTAATAATTTTCTTTCTTTCTCACTTACTTCGATAGGAAGTTGAATTCCAACAATGTTGTTCGTAGTATCATATTCAAAATTTGGCGCAATGGCATCATTGATTCTATGAAAATAATTTTGCATAAATCTATATTCACTATGCTCTTCATTAAATTTTCTTTGTAATTCGTAATCTACTTCGTACAAATCAATAATTTTACTCCTCAAAGAATCGTTTTTTATCGTTTCTAATCCTATAGACTTCAAGGATTCGTAGCCAGATTTATTTTGAACAACGACACTTTCACGTGAGAAAAGATAATAAAAAGCGACCAATGAATCGTTCTGAACAGCTTTTCCGTCAATTACATCGCTAAAATAGTTCAAGCCTCTGAAAGCAATTTTATAATATCCACCATCGTTCTCTATATCCAAACTATCACGCTTTAATCCGCTATAGATTTCTTCAAGTATTTTATGTTCGGCAATACCGTTAATTCTATTATCGTTCCATCTGTCTAATACAAAAGCAAGCGAAACAGCAAGGAAAATTGAAAAAAATTCAAATGTATATTTTTTCCAATTCTCTAATTTTAATCGAGTTTTCATTTCTTGGCGTTTTTTTTAAATTACCTGCAACGGTTTAGGGCTTTGTTAAGTGGTGAAAATCAAACCAAATTTAACTGCAAGTTCAATTTCAGCCCCACCTTTTTCGCCCGCTAAATTACGAAAAAAAATAACGCAAAAAACATCAGCGAAATACGAAGCCCAAACGTTCCATTCAGCCGTTGTTCCGTTATTTCGCCGATGCTATGCGTTTGCTTTTCCTCCGTTAGTTCGGTGAGTTAAGCGCCAATTTGTTTCCTTCGGAATCAAGGAAAACGGCAAAATATCCGCTTTCGTCAGCGTGAGCCGTTTTGGGCAGAATAATTTGTCCGCCATTTTTCGCTACTTTGTCAAGAACTACTTGTAGATTTTCTCCTGCATTTAAGTAGATTGTTACGCCGTCTGCCGATGGTTTGTATCCGTCTGCCTGAATGATGATGCCCGTTACCGTTTGTTCTTCATACGGAAAAATCCCCATTTGCATCTCTTCCACATCCATTTGTTCAATGGAGATGTCTAATACTGCTTGATAAAAATTAATGGCTCTTGAAATATCCGTTGCCGGGATTTCAAACATTGAAATGTAACTTTTCATATCTGTTGGTTTTAAATTTACTAAAGTATTTTTTGTTATTATTTCAGAATTTGTCTTGTCCGAATTGTTGCACGAAACAAAATACATTGCCGAAACTACCGAAGCTAAAATTATTCTTTTCATCAATTGGTGTATTAATTGTAATTCAGGGACAAAATTACAAGTCGGCAACAAGCCAAAATAGTAGAAATGCGACACGGCAAAACTTATTTGTAGAAAAGGGCAGAGAGTGCCATATTTTCACTTCCTAAAAACTCTTTTGGCGTAACTCCAACCAAGTCTTTAAAATCTTTTATGAAATGGTTTTGGTCGAAATAATCACTTTCGTAAGCAATGTTTGTGAGGGTTTCTGATGTTTTGTTGAGCAACAAATGTAAGGTTGTTTGTAGTCGGATAGCTTTGCTTAACTGCTTTGGGCTGATACCAATTTGTTTTCTAAAATGTCTTTCAAGTTGTCGTCTTTTTGAAATATCGTCTTTCAAAATAACATTGATAGCCGTTGTTCCGTTGGCTTTGAAAAGCGCATCAACGGTTGATTTTACGATAGTGCTAATCGTGTTTTTTTCATTGAGTTTCTTTAGAAAAAAGGTTTCAATGATGTCAATTCTTTTTTGGGTGTCAGTTGCTTGAACCATTTGTTGCTCTAATATGTTGGCTTCTGTTTGTCCGAAAAGTTCTGAAATGGGTGTTTCCTTATTAACTAATTTTTCAAGGGGCGTATTTATAAAATTTACAAATCCAATAGGATAAAAACAAATTGCGAATGTGTCCACATTTCCGATAGGTAGAATGTCAAACGATTTGGTTCGCTGTCCCATTACCATAGCATTGGGATGAAGGATAAAGTCATTTTCCGAAGTGTACCGTCTGATTTTGTCGCCAAAATTGAAAGTCATTTCTATGCAGCCGTCAGGAACGATTTTTTGCTTTTGATGATTTGGGTCAAAAGGCACTTCCAAAGTCCAATAAAACTTGACTATGGATGCTAAATCGCTATGTGGTTTATAGGTCTGATAGTTCATCTGCGTGTTTCGGAAAGTGGTGTGTCTCGCAAATATACACATAAAACCATATTTGCAAGTAGTTGCTTTACGAAAAATTCTGAATGAGGTACGAGCAAGATGCTCGCATTAGCGGAGAGAACATTTTTTGCTTAATTCCAAAATTTTTTCCGCTAAAACTCAAATCTAATTTTCTGTTAAAAAAAACATTTTTGGTATAAAGTTACAGATAACGGTTTGGGGCTTTGCGAAGTGGCGGGAAATCGAAGACGAAAGTTTCGATTTAGACGACACGTAGCAAAAGCCAATTTCTATTTGCTAATTTATGAAAAAAAGCCAATAAAATTGGCTTTTGCGGATTACGAAGCAGAGACTTTCAATTTAGACTTTACTCCGCCATTTTGCAAAACCCTTGTTGGGTGCAGTTTGTTATTCAATCCACTCAATAAAGTCAGGATTTTCTTGATATACTTCTTTTAGAATTTTTCCTATATAGCCATTTGAATTATTTAGTGTAATAACTAAAGTGTCAATTGCTCTTGTTAGTGGAATTAAAGCCCACAAATAGACAAATCGTCTCCTTTTTTCTTCAAAAGATTCCAATGCTAACTCATTTGTGTTTTCTTCTTCTTCAAATGTTTGCATTTTATATTCGATAAATTTGTCAAAATCAAGATTTATTACAGTCCAACCTTCAAGTCCTCGACAAGATTCATATTGTAAAAGTCTATGTTCGTTTAAGTCAACAACATATTGTGTTCTTAGGTCTGTACTTGTTCCGTCCCAAACATTTATCCCAATATTTTTAAATTCTGAAGTTTTTATAAATCTTTTATCTTCTTTAGGGTGACCATATTCATCTTCATTTTGATACCTTTCCACAAGTGAAGGTGGAACTAAAAACATCATTTCATAAGCAGAATTTCCATTTTCAGAACACATTTTAAACAATCTACTATGAAGTTCTTGTCCATAAGGTTTTGTACTAATGATTATTTTCCCTCCAATAAGCTCATTTTTCGCTTCTAAATTCCAACTTATATTTAATTTATCTGCGAACTTGTTGACAAACGAAACAAGATTTATCTTTTGTCTTAATCCACGTTTTTCATTTGTTTTTGTAAAGTCAAAGTTTGGCTTCAAAGCCCGTGTCCAATTACATTTATTCTGTGAACGTATAAGTTGGTCTACTCCGTCAGCAATGATAATCTTGTTTTTTCCAAATATTTTATAAATAATTTCTTTTTCTAATTCTTGCCAATCTTGTGCCTCATCAATCAGAAGATAATCCCAACCAACTTGTTGGTGACGAGTTTTCATTAATTCGCTAATTTCTTTTTCTCCGATTACATTAAGGTCTAAATATTCTTTTAATGTTGTTAAATGGCTTATGTAGTCATTAACAAAATTTAAAATGTATTTTTTGTTGTTTTTACTTTCTTTTACTCTTTCGTCAAGTTCAAAACCAACAACGATTTCATAGAAGAATTTGTGAAGTGTTGTAATATTAACTGTGTAATCATCAATTCCATCTGGGATTTCAGCTAAAGCTAAAGTTCTTTTTATATCACTAACTAAAGCGTGGTTGTAGGTTAATATTAAACATCTCGCACCTTGTTCTTGTGCTAAATCACAAGCAGCTGAAAGAAGTTTGATAGTTTTTCCTGTTCCTGCACGTCCTGAAAAAATTACAAGTTTTTGACCTATAGCGTCCGCATATTGTTGGTCTTTTAAAAGTGTTTTTGTGATTTTTTCAATCTTTTTTCGTGTTAATTCTCCTGTTCCGTTTTTTACTTTTTGGAAAAGGTCAAAAATTCTGTCCATTTCATTGAAATCAAATTCTTGATTCCGTCTTAAACAGTTAAAACTTGAATTATTATTAATTGGTATTCCATTTTCATTTACAGTTGTCCAGGGTATAGATTGAATACAAGCAAGTTGGAATAAAAAAGCAAAGGAAAATGTATTAGGTAAATAGTTATGTTTGTTATAAATATTTGAGTTTTCTCCGAGTAGATTTTTTATTGACTCCCAATCCACATTTCTTAACCAAATAAAATTACAAACGTATGGTGAAAAATTCACTCTATCTTTGAAGAAGTTTGTGAGTGAATATTTTTGATTTTCACTTTGGGTGGTTACATCAGACCTTTTATTAGAATACTTGACAGTAAGTGTTAGCCCATCAAGTTGAATATCAGTAACTCTGTGTCTTTTAGTTTCAAAAACAAAACAAAAATCATTTATAAAAACGTTTCTAAATTCTTCATCAAGGTTTGTCCAATTACCTTTGTATTTTGTTTTTGATTTTGTTTTTAGTCGAGTACTATAATTCTCAAATTTTCCTATAGCTATTAAATCAATATCTTTTGTTTCTTGTCCAAATAGCGTAGCATTACAAATAATAAGAATTTCTCCGTTTGTGCTTTTATTTCTAAACTCTGCTTCAAAAATTTCTTTCAAAGCGACAGCATCTTTGAATTCATTTGTTTCACTATTTCCTTTTATTTTAATAGATACTGCCATTTGTTTTTAGAATAGTTAGCTTACTTTTTTAAATTATCTCTTGTTCTAAATTTAATATTTCAGTTTTAAGTATATTAATATTTTCACTAACAACATTTAAACTATTTTCAATTTTTTGTTTGATTTCAAGCTCGTTATTTAACTCACTTTTTAATTGTTTTATTTGATTTTCTTTATCTTTTATACAATTATCCTTTATTGTAATATCATTAATTAATGTGTCTTTTTCAATTTCAAGTGTTGAAATTTTTTCATTTATATTTTTTATCTTTAGATTAACTTTCTCATTATTTAAGATTCGAATAGAGCAAATTATTGAAACAATGATAGATGCTCTTTCAAAATCTCCACTGATAAAACTTTTAGCAGATTTCCAAGCATTGATAAACTTTTCAGAGGCACTTTCAAGACTTTCATCTTTAAATTTATAGACTAAATAACCTAATCCTACCGTCCAACCAATTGGACCAGTTATAACGGATAAAACCGAACTCATTCCTGTGTAAAAAGCGAAAGGAAGGGTTATTCCTAAAATTCCTGTTACTCCTCCCACAATTGTAGAAGCCATAATATACATTGAAAAACCAGAAGCACTAGCAGCTGTTAAAGCTCCTATTGTACTTAAAGATTTTATTTGAGAACTATCTAAACCTTGTCTTTCAAGTTCTTTGTTTAATTCTGCTTGAAATGTTTGTTTTTCTTCATCTGACAAAGATTCAAAATTTTCATTGAATCTTTTAATCATTATAAGTTCCTCTATTTCATTAACACTCAAATTAGAAGTGCTAATATTTTCCTTTTTAGCAATAGATTCGAGTAATTCTTTATAACTCTTTTTTTGTTGAAGAAAACCACCAACAGGTTTTGTTACTTTATTTAGTTCATTAACAATGTTTATTTCGGAATCATTCTTTTTTCCAAAAAGTTTTTCAAATAGAGTTTTAGTTTCTCTATTCATTTTGTTAATTATATTGTTTGGGTATGTATTCATTTTTTTGCTTTCGGTGATTTTTGGTGTGTTGGTGTGTCAAATTGCACCCAACGGGAAAAGTATTTGCGAAGGCGGGCAAAAAAGAACCGAAATTCTCAATTT
>JAUNTR010000121.1 GCA_030538575.1 Cruoricaptor ignavus
GTATTCTCTCCTTTTTCCACAGGATATTCTTCGGTAAAACAGCCGAAACAATGCTTATCCGAACCCAAAATTTCAATAAGGTTTTCGATACTTAGAAACTCCAAAGAATCTACGCCCAAATAATTTTTCAGTTCCTCGGTGGACATATTGGCAGAAATCAGTTCGTCTTTGGATGGCGTATCTATTCCCAAATAGCACGGTGCAATAATCTGTGGCGAAACACTTCGGAAATGAATTTCCTTTACGCCTGCGTCTTTCAATATTTTTACCAAACGCTTAGACGTGGTTCCCCGAACGATGGAATCGTCTATAATCACCACTCTTTTTCCTTTTATTTCCGAAATAATAGGATTGAGTTTTAGGTTCACAATACGCTCTCTCATCTCTTGTGTCGGAACAATAAAACTCCGCCCAATGTATCTATTTTTGATGAGAACTGGGCGAAACGGAATGCCGGAAACTTTGGAAAAACCAATAGCCGCAGGAACACCCGAATCGGGAACACCTATTACAATATCGGCTTCTACGGGAGCTTGTTCCCAAATTTTCTCTCCAGATTTTTCTCGGATTTCGTGTACGTTTATGCCTTCCATTTCGGAGTCTGGTCTGGCGAAATAAATATACTCGAAAGCACAGATTTTGCGTTCGCAATCTTCCTTAACCAAGAAAGATTTCAGACCTTCCTCATTCTCATTAGTATAAACAATTTCTCCCGGCAAAATATCTCTAACATACTGTGCACCAACAGCATCCAAAGCCGCAGTTTCGGAAGCCGCCACATAAGTTTTCTCATCTATAACACCCAAAACCAAAGGGCGAATACCGTGGAAATCTCTAAATGCAAAGAATTTGTTTCTGGTAATTCCAACTACGGAATAGGCACCTTCTATCTTCTCCATTGTAGCTTTTATCGCACCACGAAGTCCCAAATCCAGATTTTTTTGTATCAATCGTAGAATAACTTCCGAGTCGGATGTCGCTCTGAAAACCACACCTTCGGCTTCCAATTCTTTTTTCAATTCCAATGCGTTGGTTAGATTTCCGTTGTGTGCGATGGAAAGGATGATTTGGTCGTATTCGTTCTTTGCAAAAAATGGTTGAAAATTGTATTTTTTCTTGTCTCCTGCCGTGGTGTATCTGGTGTGCCCTATCACGCCATTTCCCATAAAACTTTGGGGTTCGTGGATGTTTTTATAAACATCTAATACCAAACCTTCATCTTTTAAATTAAAGATTTTCCCTTGGTTCATTACAGAAATTCCGCACGCTTCTTGCCCACGATGTTGCAATGCAAACAACCCGAATTGTGATAAGGAAAAGGTGTCTAAATCGTTCTCCGAATACAAACCGAAAATCCCGCATTCTTCCGTAGGAGCATCCATTTGCTCTTCTTGTGGCGTTCGGAAAAGATTTCTGCCATAGGCTCTGTTCTGAAACTGTTTTAGATAATCTTCTCTATTTTTTTGTAGGTTTTTCATTTTTAAATTTAAAGAGAAAAAAATTATTTGTTTAATACTTCTTTCAATCGGTCATAGATTTCCACATACGCTTCGGTTACTTCGCCCAAATCTCTGCGGAACCTGTCTTTATCGAGTTTTTTCATCGTATCTTTATCCCAAAGTCTGCACGTATCGGGCGAAATTTCATCGGCAAGAATAATTTTGCCATCAGATGTTTTACCCAATTCTATTTTGAAATCTACGAGGATAATATTCATTTTATCGAAAAGTTCCTTCAACAATTCATTGATTTTGTTGGTTAAAGCATACATTTCATCCAACTCTTCTCGGGTTGCTGCACCAAGAAAAATAGCGTGATAATCGTTGATAAGCGGATCGCCTAATTCATCTTTTTTATAACAAATATCGAAAATAGTTACAGGAGATTTCAGCCCTTCTTCCACGCCAAGCCTTTGTGCCATACTACCTGCGGTGTAGTTGCGAACTACCATTTCCAGAGGGATTATAGAAACTTTTCTCACCAATTGTTCTCTCTCGCCGAGTTGTTTTATGAAATGGGTTTCTACACCTTTTTCCTTTAAATATTCAAAAATTAAAGTTGTGATAGCATTATTCAGTTCTCCTTTTCTGTCGAATGAGCCTTTTTTCTGTGCATTGAAAGCCGTAGCATCATCTTTGAATTTTACGATAACTTCTTCTGGATTATCGGTTAAAAAAATTTGTTTGGCTTTACCTTCGTAAAGCATTTCTCTTTTCTCGTTCATATTATTTCATTTTTACTTTTACTAAAAAAATTTTGAAGTACAAATACCGAATTTAGGAAAACCAAACCTACTGATATGGATTGTGGAAAAATCATTACAATTCGGTTATTTTATTGGAAAATCTTTTGGATTGGATATCGATTTTTATATAATTGGAAAAAGCACAAGTTTCTAAACCTGTATTTTCAGGCTCTACAATAAATCTTGTTGTAACCGCTATCATTTTGCAAAAATAAGTAAATAAACTTATAAATACAATATATAAGTAAAACAGCTTATAATTTAAATATATTAGATGAAAATCTTATATCAAAAATTAATTAATATTTTTTATTCTCCTAAAATTTCCTCGTATTTTTTTAGAATAATTTCTTTAGAAAATCTATTTTTTATAGAATTGATAATCCGCTCTTTATCATAACTTTCTGCAAGAATGCGTTGTATATCTTTGGCAAATTGCTCGGCGTTTTCTATATCGGAAATCTCTCCATTTATTTGCTTTTGGATTATCTCGGAAATTCCTCCCGGACAATTATTTGCCAAAGCGTAAGTTCCGCAAGCACCAGCTTCCAACAAAACATTGGGAAAACCTTCGTAACGAGAAGAAAGAATGAACAAATCGGCAAATTTCAAAAACTGATACGGATTTTTTTGCTGACCGTGGAAAACCACATTATCCAATCCAAAATCGATTTTCATCTGGTGGAGCAATTCCTTATCTCTTCCATCGCCTAAAATATGAAGCAGAATTTTTTCATTTTTAAGTTGAGAAAATACTTTAAGTAAATTATCAAAACCCTTTCTATAAGATAAATTCCCGATAGCGACTACATTTTTATAATCTTCTTTGTAAGCCGAAGGACGAGAGGAAATTTGCAATTTTTCATTAATAAAATCAAAATCCACAGGGTTATTAATTTTGATTATTTTATCATTTTTAATATTAAAGTTTTCTTGCAAATCCTTCATCATATCATCACTTTGGCAAATGATTTTATGAAAATTATTATAAAATTTGTAGAAGAATTTTATTTCTTTCCTTGTAACGTGTTGCGATACAACATTGGTTTCTCTTGCGATAAATTGGGTTTTCGGGAATAGTTTTATAAATAAAGACAAATAGGCATTTACCTCGCCAAAACCGCAAAATACCAAATCGGGTTTTCTTTTTCTTATTTCTAACAAAATAGGAATCAAGGAATTACGGATTCTTTGTATTTGCAAATCTATAATTTCCACATCGGGTTTCAGGAAATCCAAATAACCGCCTTCTTTCCTCAAAAGCATTATTTTCGGCTCGAATTTTTCTCTCGGCAAATGGTTGGCAATTGTGGTTACAATGCGTTCTGCACCACCTGTTTCCAAATCGGGAAGTATGAAAATAATTGATTTTTTATCCATTTATTATGTTTAATCAAGTGCCAAAAATACAACAATTCCGAGAATTTCCCGGAACTGTTTTTTTGCCTTTTTTCAGTTTATTAGAATGATTAATTCGCAACGTCCGAGATAAATTTTATCCTCAGCATTCTCAGTTCTTCATCGCTCAAATCATCACCAAATTCATCGGTAATCACTTTCATACTATCGCTTTCAGATTCTTTCATAAAATCCATAAACTCATCCACCAAATCTTCATCCATATTTTCTTCGATATAGTAATCTATATTTAGTTTAGTTCCTTGGTAAACAATACTTTCCATTTCTTTCAGCAGTTCATCCATGGTTAGATTTTTAGCTTTAGCAATGTCTTCCAAATCTATTTTTTTATCCGTATTTTGGATGATGAAAACCTTGTGGCTGGATTTGTTTGCGACCTGTTTCAGAACCATTTCCTGAGTTCTTTCAATGCCGTTTTCTTCCACATATTTGGCGATAAATTCGGAAAACTCTTTACCATATTTTTTTGCCTTTCCCTCTCCTACGCCATATACTTTCCCCATTTCTTCAACCGTTATCGGATATTGTATCGTCATATCTTCCAAACTTGGATCCATAAAAACGGTGTAAGGCGGAATATCCAATCTTTTGGCAACTTTTTTTCTCAATTCTTTTAATTGATTAAAAAGATTTTCGTCTAAACCTGCACCCGCTTGCACTTCATTTTTTTCGGTTTGAGATTTCAGTTGTCCCAAATCGTATTCTCGGTCTTCGGCTATTAGAAACGGTTCTTTGTATTTACCATCTATCACATCATTTCCTTTCTGCATCAGTTTCAGAATTCCGTAGCTTTCTATATCTTTTTGCAGAAAACCCTGCACTGTTGCTTGTCGAATGATGGATTTCCAATAATTATCGGATTCGTCTTTTCCTACACCAAACAGTTTGTGAGTTTCTAACTTGTAAGATTTTGTTACCGAATTTTCTTTTCCAACCAAAACATTAATCAAATCCTTAGTTCGGAATTTCTCGTCCAGTTTTTTCACCATTTCCAAAACTTGTTTCAAATCTTTGGTCGCATCTTTCAGTTTTGGCGGATTTTGGGAGTTATCGCACATTTTCGCTCCATCACCATTTACAGGGTCAAATTCTTCACCGAAATAATACAATATGTATTGTCTGCGGCTCATAGAAGTTTCTGCGTAACCGATAACTTCATTCAAAAGTTGCATTCCTATTTCTCTTTCGGAAACCGATTTTTGAGCCAAAAATTTCTCCAATTTTTCTATATCTTTTGGGTCGTAGAATGCCACGCAATGCCCTTCTCCACCATCTCTGCCAGCTCGTCCTGTTTCTTGGTAATAACTTTCCAAAGATTTCGGGAAATCGTAATGGATAACGAAACGCACATCGGGTTTATCGATTCCCATACCAAAAGCAATAGTTGCAACGATAACATCGCATTCTTCCATCAAAAATTTATCTTGATTGGCAACTCTGGTTTTTTGGTCGAGGCCTGCGTGATAAGGCAATGCGTTAATGCCATTTACCTGAAGAAGCTGGGCAAACTCCTCTACTTTTCTACGGCTGAGGCAATAGACAATTCCCGACTTCCCTTTATTTTTACTGATGAATTTTACAATTTCTTTATCAATATTAATTTTCGGGCGTACTTCGTAAAATAAATTCGGACGGTTGAAACTGGATTTAAAAACCTGTGCTTTACTCATTCCCAGTGTTTTCTGTATATCGTCTTGCACTTTCGGCGTTGCGGTTGCTGTGAGAGCGATAACGGGAACTTTGGCAATTTTATCTATAATTAATTTCAGGTTTCTGTATTCGGGGCGGAAATCGTGTCCCCATTCCGAGATACAATGTGCCTCATCTATGGCTACGAAAGAGATTTTTACATCTTTCAAGAAATCCAAATACTCTTCTTTAATCAGGGATTCGGGTGCAACGTATAAGAGTTTTGTTTTCCCCGATTTTATATCGCTAAAAACCTGATTGGTCTGCGAGCGGTTTAGCGAGGAATTTAACACATGAGCCACTCCTTCCTCCGAAGAAAGCCCATTAACGGCATCCACTTGATTTTTCATCAATGCGATGAGTGGCGAAACCACAATAGCCGTGCCTTCTGAGATGAGTGCGGGTAATTGGTAGCACAGAGATTTCCCGCCTCCCGTAGGCATTAGTACAAAAACATCTTCCCCATTCAACAGGGTTTGTATGATTTTTTCCTGTTGTCCCTTGAATGTGGAAAATCCAAAATATTTTTTTAATTCTTGGGATAAATTACTGTTTTTTGTTTTCATGTAATTTTGTTTGCTAAATTTGCAGATACCCAAAGTTAGTAATTTTAATTCTATTATTCAATTATTATTACTTAAACTTTAAGTTAAAATTAAATTAAATCTTGTTAAATTGGAAAACCAAACCATCATCAATCTTGCGAAAAAGTCTTTGCAGACGGAGATTACAGAACTTGAAAGCCTAAAAAACCGACTGGACGAAAATTTTTCCGAAGCGGTAAAAATTATCAACAATGCCACAGGAAAATTAATTGTAGTCGGCATCGGGAAAAGTGCCCACGTTGGCGGAAAAATCGTAGCAACGCTAAACTCCACAGGCACGCCTGCACAGTTTCTACACGCTGCGGAAGCTATACACGGCGATTTGGGTGTCGTGCAAAAGCAAGATGTGGTACTCTGTATTTCTAACTCTGGGAACTCGCCCGAAATCGTGAATTTAGTTCCTTATTTAAAGGAATATTC
>JAUNTR010000122.1 GCA_030538575.1 Cruoricaptor ignavus
TGATATTTTCATAAGTCGTACAATGTAGTACTACAAATTAATAAAGCAGTACAATTTAAGTACAAATATAATAATAAAACTATATCAAACGAAAATATTTTATACTTAAATAACTAATAATCAAGCAAAAGAAAACAAAAACAATCCATCTTATTTCCCAATACAAAACTTGCTAAAAATATTTCCCAGCACTTCATCGTTAGTAAATTCGCCTGAGATTTCGCCGAGATGTTCTAATGCATAACGGAGTTCATACGCCAGTAATTCCGTATGGAAACTTTGGGAAATCGCAGATTTTACTAGGGTTACAGATTGTAGAGATTTTTGCAAGGCTTCGTAATGTCTTTGGTTTGTAATAATGGTATTTTCTTCGGTTTTTATATTTTCTATATAATCCGAAAGTTCTGATTTCAAAGCTTCTATATTGGTTTGGTTTTTCGCAGAAATTCCCAAAATAGTTTGTACATAATCAGGAAACAGAGCATTTTTTATTTCTTGATAAAATACTGATTCATAAGCATTTTCAGAAATATCAATTTTATTTTGAAGCAAAATAATCTTCAAATCTTCACGGTAAAATTCTTTTACAAAACCAATCACTTCCTTAGGCGTAGAATCGAATTCATCATATAAATAAAGCAGAATTTTAGCAGCCACAATTTTCTCTTTCGCTTTTTGCACGCCAATCGCCTCAATCGTGTCAGAAGTTTCCCGAATTCCTGCCGTGTCTATAAATCGAAAAGCTGTTCCATTGATGTGCAAAATTTCCTCAATCGTATCTCGGGTTGTCCCTGCAATATCGGAAACAATGGCTCTTTCCTCTTTCAAAAGAGCATTCAAAAGTGTAGATTTTCCTGCATTCGGCTTTCCGATAATCGCAACATCTACTCCGTTTTTGATGGCATTTCCGTATTGAAAACTTTCTATAAGCGAATTTAGTTTGGCTTCTAATTTATTCAAAAGTACATTCATTGCTGTGCGGTCTGCAAATTCCACATCTTCTTCGGCAAAATCCAATTCTAATTCTACCAAAGATGTAAAGTTGAGCAAATCGGAACGCAAGACAGAAATCTCATTAGAAATCCCGCCTTTCAGTTGATTGAGAGCCACTTTTCTGGAAGCTTCATTTTCGCTGGCAATTACATCAGCAATCGCTTCAGCTTGGGACAAATCTATCCTTCCGTTCATAAAAGCCCGCATGGTAAACTCGCCTGCTTTCGCCATTCTCGCTCCGTTTTTTATGAGAACTTCCAGAATTTTTTTTGCAATATGTGGCGAACCGTGAAAGGAAATTTCCACCGAGTTTTCCGTTGTAAAAGTTTTAGGAGCGTGGAATACGGAAACCATCACTTCATCAATCTGCTCATTTTCATCTTTTATAAAACCGTAATGTGCCGTATGCGATTTTGCCTCTCGCAAATCTTTACCTTCAAAGCATTGATTGACAATGAGAAACGCATCATTCCCTGAAACTCGTATAATTCCTAAAGCTCCTACTCCATTGGCAGTTGCTAATGCACAAATCGTATCTTGGTTCATAATTGCAAAGTTAAGAAAAAGATAGAAAAATTGAACCAATGAGCCGATTTAGTTATTCAAGAGATTGTAATTGTAGAACCTGAATGAAAATCTTAAGTTTTGAAAAAATCATTCTTCTTTTCGGGAATGCTTTTTTGTGAATAACGTTATGATCTGCTAATGCTTTGTTTTTCCCACATCGTTTTATAAACGGAGTTTTTCGTAATCAAATTGTTGTGGTTTCCTTGCTCAATAATTTTACCGTTTTTCATTACCAAAATTTCATCTGCATTGGCAATCGTGCTTAGTCGGTGTGCAATTACAATCATAGTTTTTCCTTGGTTTCTAAATTCCTGTAATGTATTCTGAATTACTTGTTCAGCCTCTGTATCTAAAGAAGATGTGGCTTCATCTAAAATCAAAATTTCAGGGTTTTTGTATAAAGCCCGTGCAATGGCAATCCTCTGTTTTTGTCCGCCCGAAAGTTGAGAACCGTTTTCTCCGAGATAAGTTTGGAATCCTTCGGGCAATTTTTCTATAAATTCTAAAATTCCCAGTTTTTTAGTAATATCCAAAACCTTTTGTACATCGGGAAAATCTTCGCCCAAAGCAATATTTTCAATCACATTTCCGGAGAATAAATTTATCTGTTGTGGCACAACGGAAATTAAACTTCTTAGCGAATAATTAGAAATATAACTAATGTCGTAATCGCCTATCATTATTTTGCCACTTTTCAGAGGATAAAGGTTTTGCAGTAATGAAGCCAAAGTTGTTTTTCCCGAACCACTTTCTCCTACAATAGCCGTTGTTTTTCCTTTTTGAATGATACAACTGAAATCCTCGAAAACATCAACCCGACTTCCGTAGCTGAAACTTATTTCCTTGAAATGAATATTCCCAATATTATCCTTTGGCAAATCTATTTTATCCGTAGTTTCCTCACGTTCCAAATCCATAATTTCAAACAAACGGTCTGCGGCGATTAGAGCGTTTTGTATAGTTTTGTTCATTCCGATAAGTTGAGAAACGGGATTGGTAAAATATCCAATTAAAGCATAAAAAGATAATAATTCCCCAGGCGTAATTGTTCTATCAATAACATAACCCGAACCTACCCAAAGTAAAATTATCGTAAAAATTCTGGATAAAAATTCTGATGAATTTCCTGAAAATAAACCATTTAGAACAGATTTATAAATTGTTTTTAGAAGTGTGGTAAATGCATTATCAGTTTTATTATTGGCAAAGGTTTCTACGCCGAATTGTTTTATGGTTCTTACGGAAGTGATGGATTCTACCAAATGTGATTCCAGTTCTGCACTTTCTTCCATTAGTTTTCGTTCTACTTTTTTGTTCAGTTTATTAGTCAGCCAATAAACGAAAAAGTAAAACGGGATGACAAGTGCCATTATCAATGCCAATTTCCAATAGTAGGTAAACATTAAGGCGAATGAGAAAATTACGATAAAGATATTTACAAAAATCTGTATCGCAACATCGTTGATAAAGGCTCTTATTTTCACGGCATCATTTACTCGGGAAATGATTTCCCCAACTTTCATCGTATCGAAAAATCGCTGTGGTAATTTCAGCAAATGTTTGTAATAGCCCAAAATCAAATGTTTATCCATTTTTTGTCCTGTTTGTAAAACAAGAACCGATTTCATCGCACTAATGAATATTTGGAACAAGAGGATTACAATCATCCCGATAGAGAGTAGATTGAGTAGTCTGCGATTGCCATCTATCAAAACATAATCCGTAATTTTTTCGATGTAAATAGAAGTAGATAATCCTAAAACCGTATAAACAACTGCACCAATCAATGCTTGTGTAAGGACGCTTTTATGAGGTTGTACCAAGTTCCAAAACCGTTTGTATATACTGGTTTTTTCATTTTTTTGTTCAAAATATTCATTGGGTTCCAGCAGGATAAGAACACCAGTCCAAATTTTAGAAAATTCTTCAATAGTATATTCTTCCATTTTTCCGAAAGCGGGATCCATTACTTCCAATTTTCCTTTGGTAACTTTGTATATTACAACGTAATGATGGTATTGCTCTTTGGTAATCACATGAGCAATGGCAGGAAGTGGAATTTCGGATAAAGCCTCTACACCGCCTTTTACACCTTTTGCATTGAAGCCCATTTTCTCCAAACCTTGCACCATTCCCAATACATTTGTTCCTCGTGTATCGGTATGGCAAATTTGGCGTATTTTAGCAATGGGCATTTTCAAACCGTAAAAAGAAGCAACAGATGCCAAACACGCCGCTCCACAATCTTTTATATCGTGCTGTTTAATTTTCATAAAAAAAATAATGAGTTAGGAATTAGTAGTTAGCAATTACTAATTAAAAGAAAGTTACACAATTTTTGGATTAAACCAGTCATCTACTCTATCAAAAAGAAGTTGCCACAGCGTTCTATCGGTTAAGTGAAAGCGTGCGGTAAGTGTCATTCCTTTTCCTATTTCTCCTTTGTAGCCATTTTTCAGTTGCAGGTGGTTGTTTGCCATATCGCATAATACACGAAAATAAGCATCACCCGTTTGCTGATTGACCGTAATATTTTGGTCTATTTCTTTTACCTTTCCTTCCAATAATCCCCATTGGTTATAATTATAGGTATCTACTTGCAATTTTACTTTTTGCCCTGCGTGTACAAACCCAATATCTTTTGGCGAAACCAAGCACTCTGCAACCAGAGATTGCTCGGGAGAGATTTCGCCGATATTTTGCCCTTGTATAATAAAGTTGCCTTTTTGTATGCCCGAAAAACCTACCAAACGCCCCGAAACAGGAGCCGTTATTACATAATTTTTTTGCTCTTGGTTAATGCGTTGCACCTCTGCACCCAAAGTACGCATTTGCCTTTCTGTTTCTCTTTTTTGGGCTTGCCATTGGGCAATTTGTTGCTCTCGTATGCTCGCTATTTGGTTAGCGAAACCTTGGTAATCGTGGTAATATTTATCGTATTCTGCTTTTGGGGTTACACCTTGGTTATAGAGTAGTGTTGCCCTATCCAAATCTTTTTTGGCAAGGGAAAGTTGGGATTGCACCTGTGCTATTTTCTCTTGCATAGCAGATAGTTCTCTTTGGTATTGTCCTGTTTGCAAGCCACTGTATTGCCCTTTTACCAAGCGGTTGAGGTCTTGCAATTGGGCGGAGTAATCTGCACTCTGTTGGTTTTGCAATTGCTTTTGCGTATCCAGTTGCTCTGCGGTAATTACCAATAGCGTATCGCCCTGCTTTATGGGTTGGTTGTTTTTTCTTAGGTTGTTGGTAATAACCCTACCGCTGACCATAGAACTGAGTTTGGTGTTTTCTGATGCAGAGCGAACTACCCCACGAGAAGACGTGGAAATAGGAATTTGGATAATGGGTAAAGATACCAATATACCTATTATAAAAACCAAACACCCAATGTATATAGATGATTTTAGCATAATATAAGGTTGATAATATAAATGATGATATCAAGGATAATGGTGAACATATTTTATTATTAATATTTTTAGATAATGAATTAAAATCAGTGCTATTTGTGATAGCACTGATTGAACTTTACTTTTGAATTTTAGAACTACCTTCTAAATTGTTTTTTTTCAAAATATCTTTTAGTGTAGGTGTATCCAAAATTAAACAATACTCTTATGCATATAATAATAAGTATATGCATAAAGTATTTACTGTTTTTGTTTTGAATTTTCCCAGTGAGCCATAAACTTTCCTATTGCATAGCCACCTTGGTAAATGAGAAAAATACTTATTAATAAAATTAGTGCTAATTTCCCTATGCTTTTTCTCTTATCTTCCATACTGAACTTACTTATTATTTTCTGAATGAGCATGAAATTTTCCTATTGCATAGCCTGTAGCATAAGCTCCCGCTCCTACCGCAGCAAATATTTTAGCAATTCCCCAAGCTGCAGCTAGAGGAATTACCCCTCCTTCTATTTGCACTGCTTCATTATAACTTAATTCCTTAAGCTTTTTTTGTTTTAATGTTGTTTTTTTCATTTAAATTATTTTACAGTGTCAAAAAAACCATTATAATAACCGACTGCTCCTGCAGTTCCAGCAATAGCAGTTCCTCCCGCTACCACACTGACTTTTGTTAATAGAGATGCTCCTGCCCACCAAACAGCAACAGCTACAGGCACAACCCCTCCGTCTGTTTTCTTCATTTCCTTTTCGTTCAATTCCTGAACTTTTAGATTTTTTAAATCCATAATTTATAAAATTTATTTTTGTTATTTGGAAAACACTTTGTTTTCCTTATTGCAAAAATCAGAACTTTGTTTTGTTCTCACAATTCTATATAGAATAAATTAATCTATATAGAATTGCTGTTTTCAAAAAAAAGATATATATTTGCTCACTTTGTTAAAAACAACAAACGAATGATACTAAAAATACAAGTTTTAAGAGAAAAACGTTTGCAAAAAGGTTTTTCACAGGAATATATGGCTTTGGCAATAGAGATATCTCAGGCTCATTATTCCAGAATAGAAAGAGGCGAGAGAAAAGTAGATATAGAAACACTTGGGAAAATCTTGCAAATATTAGATTTAGATATCCAAGAGATTGTAGTTGCAGAGCCTGAATAAATAAGGCTAAGACAAGAAAAAACTTAATTATAATAAAAAGCATTCCTATTTTTCGGGAATGCTTTTTTTGTGAATAATATTATGATATACTAATGCTTTGTTTTTCCTACATCGTTTTACATTACCAAGATTTCATCTGCAGGTAAGTGTATTTTGAGTATTAATATTTACAGGTATCAATTAAAGTTTAAACTCCAGTTTTACATTAAAAAATCTTCCTGTTAATCTCACAG
>JAUNTR010000123.1 GCA_030538575.1 Cruoricaptor ignavus
AATGCCACAAATTTATACTACCATCAGCCAAACTACAAAGCGATTGTTGCCACTTATTTTGGCGACCGCTATTTTTATGCAAATGTTGGATTCTACTATCCTGAACACTTCGCTAAAATCCATTGCAGAAGACCTTGGCGAATCGCCATTGCATATGCAAAATGCCATTGTGAGTTATGTGCTTACTTTGGCTATTTTTATGCCTGTAAGCGGTTATTTGGCAGATAAATTTGGGACACGCAAAGTATTTATTTTTGCTATTGCGTTATTTAGTTTGGGGTCGTTGTTTTGTGCATTATCGCAATCGCTCAATCAGTTGGTAATTTCCAGAGTGCTTCAGGGTTTGGGCGGTTCTCTTATGACGCCTGTTGGTCGCTTGGCACTTATAAAAACTTATGACAAAAACGAATTGCTAAAAGCTATGAATTACGCCATTATTCCAGCACTTATCGGTCCTGTTTTGGGTCCGCTTGTTGGTGGTTATTTCGTAGATTATTTCTCTTGGCATTGGATTTTTCTCATCAATATTCCTATCGGTATTTTGGGAATTGTTTTGGGTATGAAATATATGCCCGATTTCAAGTCCAACGATAGCCATTTTGATATGAAAGGTTTTCTTATTTTTGGTGCCGCATCATTATTATTGTCAATCTCTTTGGAGATGTTGGGAACGGTAAAAAATACAACGCCTATTTTACTTATTTTCATACTTGGATTTCTAATGTTGTATTTCTATTACAAACACGCCAGAAAATCCGAAAACCCAATATTTCCGCTCAATTTATTTCAAATAAGGACTTTTCGTATTGGCATTATTGGGAATTTGGCAACACGTTTGGGCATTAGTTCTATACCACTTTTAGTCCCGCTTCTCATACAAATTGCATATGGGCAAAGTGCGGTGGTTTCGGGTTGGATTATCGCACCAATGGCACTTACGGCAATGTTTGGGAAATCTGCAGTTATAAAAATCTTAGACAAAATTGGTTATAAAAAAACATTAAGGATTAATACAACCATTATTGGTATCTTAATTATGATGTTGGCAATTCCCGATAATAGCAGTTCTATTTATTGGTTTATACCGATATTATCGTTGATGGGATTTTTCAATTCCATACAATTCACCTCTATGAATACTATTGCGATTGCAGATTTGCGAGAGAGCCATACGAGTAGTGGCAATTCGTTATTAGCTGTTAATCAACAATTAGCGATAGGATTTGGTATTGCTTTTGGACTTTTGATATTGCGTTTTTTCGAGAGTCATCCTAATTTAATTAAAGATAATGTGCATACGGCATTTCGTTTTACATTTATTATCGTAGGCATAATTACTATTGTTATGGGAAATGTTTTTAGGCGACTTCACAAATTAGACGGAAATAATTTGAAATCGAATGATTAATTTTTCTTACCTTTATAGAAATTTAATTAATTGATTATTAAAGGCTAATATTATCTTAATTTTAATTAAAATGAAGGAGTTGGTTTTATGGTAAAATGAGGCTCGATTATTTTTTCTGATTAAGGTTCTACCGACTTCAAATTTTAGTTATAAATATTATCTATCGAAAAGTTAATTAATGATAAATAAAATCTAATTAATTTTACACCAAAATAAAAATAAAATTTATGGAAAACAACAATCCAAAACTTACCAGACAAACAGGTGCACCGGTTAGTGATAACCAAAACGTACAAACCGCAGGCGAAAGAGGACCACTATTAATGCAAGATCCTTGGTTCATCGAAAAGTTGGCTAACTTCGATAGAGAAGTAATCCCAGAAAGAAGAATGCACGCCAAAGGTTCGGGAGCATTCGGGACTTTTACCGTAACCCACGATATTACAAAATATACCAAAGCCTCCATTTTTGGTGAAATAGGAAAGAAAACCGAAATGTTTGCCAGATTTTCTACCGTTGCAGGCGAAAGAGGTGCGGCAGATGCGGAAAGAGATATTCGTGGTTTTGCCTTGAAATTTTATACCGATGAAGGCATTTGGGATTTGGTTGGAAACAACACTCCGGTTTTCTTTTTCAGAGACCCATTGAAATTTCCTGACCTAAACCACGCTGTAAAAAGAGACCCAAAAACCAATATGAGAAGTGCCAATAATAACTGGGATTTCTGGACTTTGTTGCCCGAAGCTCTGCACCAAATTACCATTGTGATGAGCGACCGAGGTATCCCAAATGGTTACAGACATATGCACGGTTTCGGTAGTCATACATATAGTTTCATTAATAAAGATAATGTAAGACATTGGGTGAAATTCCATTTCCATACACAACAAGGTATTGAGAATTTAACTGATGAAGAAGCGGCAAAACTAATCGGTATGGATAGAGAATCTTCGCAAAAAGACCTCTTCGAAGCGATAGAAAAAGGCGACTTCCCAAAATGGAAATTATTCGTACAAATAATGACCGAAGAGCAAGCGAAAACTTACCGTTTCCATCCGTTTGATTTAACCAAAGTTTGGTCTAAAAAAGATTTCCCACTCATCCCTGTCGGAGAATTTGAATTGAACAAAAATCCTGAAAACTATTTCCAAGATGTAGAGCAAGCGGCTTTCAACCCGATGAATATCGTACCAGGAATTGGCTTTTCTCCCGATAAAATGTTACAAGGTAGATTATTTTCTTACGGAGATGCACAACGTTACAGATTGGGTGTAAACCATTATCAAATCCCTGTAAACAAGCCAAGATGTCCATTCCACGCTTTCCATAGAGATGGTGCAATGAGGGTAGATGGAAACTATGGTGCGGCAAAATCCTACGAACCAAACAGCTACGGAGAATGGCAAGAACAACCACAACACAAAGAACCGCCATTGGAACTTTCTGGTGCGGCGTATGCTCATAATTTCCGAGATGATGACCAAGATTATTTCACTCAACCAGGCGACTTGTTTAGAATTATAAAAGCAGACGGAAAGGCCGATATTTTGTTTAAAAATACAGCAGCACAAGTTGGTGCAGCAGACAAATTTATCCAAATAAGACATATCAGAAACTGCTACAAAGCCGATGCAGAATATGGCGAAGGCGTTGCAAAAGCATTGGGATTAACGATGGAAGAAGTCGATAGTTTTGATATGACACCATACGATAAATACGCACCAAGACCTACTAACGGATAATTTTTTCATAGAAATCTATATAGATAGAACATCTTTCGGCAAAAGCTGAAAGATGTTTTTTTATTTAAAAACAGGTATTTAATTCCTTAAAAAAGAAAAATATTTTTGTAATTTAGCTCCCGATAGAATAAGTTTAATAACACCAAAAAATAAAATAATATGATAGATGTAACACAAACCAATACGCCAACCAATGGGAAATTCGAGATATTTGCAGATGATGTTCCTGCGGGAGAATTGCTTTATTCTTGGATAGATGAGCAAACATTTGCCATAGAACATACGGAAGTTTTCGATGGTTTTAATGGGAAAGGTTATGGCAAAGAATTACTATTTGCAGTAGCGGAATATGCCCGAGATAATGGGAAGAAAATCGTGCCTGTTTGTTCTTATGCCAAAAATTCTTTTGAAATAAATCCCAACATTGCAGATGTGCTGAAATAATTGAGAGCGACTCGGAAAAGTTATTCCTAAACTTTATTAATAGAAGTGTTTCAGGTTACAATTTATTTTAGTTAATAAAATTATTACTTGTTACTTATTCATTATTTTGGCTACAATATTCCGACTTTCGGCTACTTTTCTTAGGAGTTATCAACCGACCTTTGCATCATCAATTTTAAAAATAAATAAACAATGCAAAAAAGAAAATTAGGAAACAACGGGTTAGAAGTTTCTGCAATAGGAATGGGAGCAATGAATTTGAGTTTCGGTACAGGAAAAGCCGTGGAAACCAATGTGGGAATAAACATCATTCGTGCTGCTTTCGAGAAAGGAATTACGTTTTTTGATACAGCTGAAGCTTACGGTCCTTTTACAAATGAAGAACTGGTTGGTGAGGCACTAAAACCTTTTCGTAAGGAAGTTGTTGTTGCGACAAAATTTGGTATGATTTCCGAAACGGGACTAAACAGCCAACCTGCTCATATTCGCAAAGTTGTAGAAGCTTCTTTGAAACGTTTGCAAACAGATTATATCGATTTGCTGTACCAACACAGGGTTGATCCCAATGTACCAATTGAAGATGTGGCAGGAACAGTAAAAGATTTGATAGCAGAAGGAAAAGTGAAATATTTTGGACTTTCGGAAGCTGGTGCAGAAACCATCGAGAGGGCTCACAAAGTGCAATCTGTTTCAGCCGTGCAAAATCAGTATTCTATTTGGACAAGAGAACCCGAAGCAAAAGTTTTGCCACTTTGTGAAGCATTAGGAATTGGTTTTGTGCCTTGGGGACCATTGGGTTCAGGTTTTTTAACTGGGAAAATTTCTACCGATACAACTTTTGATGCTGCAACAGATTTGCGTGCCAATTTTCCACGATTTACAAAAGAAGCGATGACTGCCAATATGCCTTTGGTGGAAATGCTAAATGATATTGCTAAACGCAAAGAAACTTCTACCGTGCAAATTGCTTTGGCGTGGTTGTTGGCTCAAAAACCATTTATCGTCCCAATTCCAGGAATGGATAAATTGGAGTATTTGGATGATAATATTAAATCGGCTGATGTACAACTTACCGAAAACGATTTGCAGGAAATTGAAGATGGACTTTCAAAAATTGAAATACAAGGAGCGAGATTGAACGAGGAGCTTTTGGATTGGTCCGAAGAATAAAACTCTATATTAATAAAATGAAAATTGTCGTAAAATTATTGTTGGGATTATTGTTTTTGAATGCACAAATCGCTTGTTCCCAAACAAATGAAAAACCACTAAGCAAAATGAAAATAGAAAATAAAAATACAGATGAATTGCAGATTTTGGAACTTACTCGCAAACTCACGCAGTTGATGATTGAAAAAAATGTGCAAGAAATAAACAAAATTGTAGATGCGGATTTTACCTTAACTCATATCACAGGTTATGTGCAAAGCAAAGCTGAATGGTTTAATGAAATTGAAACCGAAAATATGAAATATTATTCCTACAAAGAAGTGAAAACTTCCGTGAAAATAGAAGGTGATAAAGCTACATTTGTAGGACAAAATCTGTTAGATGCAAGAATCTGGGGAAGCAGAAACACGTGGCGATTGCAACAAACAATGTCATTGGAAAAAAGAAATGGAGAGTGGATTATTTTAAAATCTGTAGCAACAACTTTTTAAAATAATAAATTGATATTACAATATTTATAAAGAAAATGAGTAAACAAAAAAGTGAAATCCCTGATATAAAATCCGTAACCGAATTTCATCGTTTATTTGGCTTGCCAAAACCTTTGCATCCATTGATAAGTGTGATTAATTTTGAGGAAGTCGATTTTATGTTGAGCGATGTTTGGAAACATTTTGTAAACAATATGTATTCCATTTCCATAAAAAAAGGAGAAACTGGCAGAGTAAAATATGGACAAACGGAATACGATTTCGATGAAGGAATAATGACGCTAACTGCACCTAAACAAGTTATTTCTATTGAGAAAGTAGAAGCTGTAAAGTTAACAGGTTTTAAACTCCTCATTCATCCCGATTTTTTGCAGGGCTTTCCATTGGCAAAAACCATTAGAGAATATAGTTATTTCTCTTATACCAATAATAAAGCTCTGTTTCTTTCGGATAAAGAAGAACAGATTGTCCTCAATCTTTTCAAATCTATCGAACAAGAATATCAAAACAATATCGACCAATTTAGCCAAGAAGTCATTATTGCGAATATCGAATTGCTCTTAGTGCATATAGATAGGTATTACAATCGCCAATTTATTTCACGAAAAAACATCAGTCACGATACTTTATCCAAAGTAGATAAATTATTGACAGACCACTTCAATAGCGAGCTAAACCAATTGCCCACAGTTCAGTATTTGGCAAACGAACTGAATATTACATCGGCTTATTTAAGCGATTTATTGAAAAACCTTACAGGGCAAACCGCCCAACAACACATACACGAAAAGCTGATAGAAAAAGCCAAAGAATTACTCTCAACAACGCATTTGTCGGTTAGTGAAATTGCATATCAATTAGGTTTTGAATTTCCACAATCGTTCAATAAATTATTTAAAAATAAAACCAATTTTTCGCCTTTGGAATTTAGACAGTCATTTAATTAATTTTAAGTAAAGTAACACAAAAACAATTCTTAAAAATATAAAATTGAAGTGTTTCAGGTTACAATTCATTTTCATTAATAATTATTACTTGTTAGTTATTCATTATTCATTATTTTTGCAGAATGATAAACAGCGACCAATT